>CAILUB010000096.1 GCA_903837305.1 uncultured Cytophagaceae bacterium | reverse complement strand
GTCCTTTTCATTCTGCATTAGCGGTGTTTTCGGGCGCAGCACCGACCCAACAAGAATTAGATTGGTCGAAGGAAAGTATGTTAGCCGTGGCGGATCATGCCAAAGAAAAAAACGTGATTCTGGGATTGGAATATTTAAATCGATTTGAAAATTATGTGGTGAGCTCCGCAGACCAACTATACAGTTTGGTGAAAGCGATTAATCATCCGAATGTCAAAATCATGTTTGACACATTTCATGCACACATTGAAGAATTCAATACGGGTGAAGCCATGGTCCGCATTGCAGATGAGGTGGGGCATATTCAATTGTCGGAAAGTACTCGTGCCACTTTAGGGGAAGGACAAGTGCATTGGGATAATGTGTTTACCCATCTGGAGAAAATGAATTACAAAGGATGGTTAGTCGTAGAGGCATTCACACCTTTATTGCCTGCTGCGTGTATCTGGCGTAAGAATTATACGACAGAAGCTGAATTAATTTTAAAAAGTTACCAACATATTCAGAAGCATTTAGCGCAGTAAAAATTGCTAAACCATAAAAAAGAGGCTTCAATTCTGAAGCCTCTTTTTTAGTATGTATAGGAATAGAATTAAAGTACAAATTTTATTCTTTATTCTTTGTGCTCTATGCTTTAAATCTATACTCTCTACTCTATTATCTCTTATCTTTTAATTCAAGAAAAAACGCTCCGCGTTTAATCTTGAATTAAAGCAGTCGGTTTTGTCGTATTATACAACTCATACCAATCCTGATAATCCATCTCAATCGCAAAAGCATCCACGATATTTTGGATGCGTTTCTGCTCCAAGGTTCCGATTAAAGGCAAGGCACCTAATTTGATTAACCAAGCCACGGCTACTGATTCGATATTGCTATCGTATTTCGTGGCCATCTCGTTCAATTTCTTGCGCAATTTCAAGGCTTGCTCGTCTGTTCCATGCTCGATGCGACCACCAGCTAAAGGCGATACCGCTAAGGGGCGCATGTATTTTTGCTTGATGTAATCCACGATACCGTTATCTAATGCGCTTGTGTTTAACAAGTTTAAGTCGATGTGGTTAGAAACGATCGGAATGTTCAGGAAGGAAACTAATAATTGGTGTTGATAAACTGAGAAGTTTGAAACACCGATGTTTTTCACCTTTCCGGAGCTCTTTAATTTTTCTAAAGCCAAAGCCGTCGTTTCAATATCCGATAAGGGATCTAATTGGTCTAATAAGAAGACGTCCAAATAATCCGTTTGCAAGTTGCGAAGCGAGTTTTCTACGGATGCCGTGATGTGGGATGCCGATGTGTTTATGTGTGCTACGCGGAAATCTGGCCTCGCTGGGGATGGGATGTTGACTCCGCATTTGGAGAACAAAACAATGTCAGAACGCTGGATGGATTTTTTCGCCAAAAGCTCGCCAAAAGTCTTCTCCGCCGTGTATTCACCATAGCGATCCGAGTGATCAAAGGTATTAATGCCCTTTTCTAAACAAAAATGGACGATCTCGTCCATTTTCTTGTCTTCTTTTTCCCAACGCCAGAAGCCGTAAATAGCGGGTGAAACTTTGGGACCTGCATCACTTAAATAGACTTTGTTCATGAGACGATAATTTTAGAAGCGGCTAATAAATCATCCACTAAGTGTGTTGCTTTGGTTTCTGTTCCTGCTGGTGCTAAGCGAATTGTGCGTAAACCTGCACGCGTTCCTGCCGTAATATCGCGTTCGTGGTCGCCTACCATCCAAGAGGCTTCCATATCGACGTTGTATTTTGCTGCGGCTTTCTCGATCAATAAAGATCCAGGCTTGCGCGTCAAAGAATGACTGTCAAAATTCTCGTGGTAAGGGCAGAAATAGATGTCATCTAATTTCACTCCCGTCCCCTCTTGAATTGCATCATGGATTAAATACACGTCTTCACGCTTGTAAACGCCTTTTGCGATTCCACTTTGGTTCGTAATAATAATCAACAAATACCCCGCATCTTTTAAAGCCTGTAAGCCTTCTTTCACGCCGGGTGGGATCACAAAGTGTCCTAAATGGTACACGTAATCCACGCGATCCACATTTAGAACGCCATCGCGATCTAAAAAAATACACTTATTCATTCAAATTTATTTAGGCAAATAAAGCAGCTAAGCGGCTCCAAGGAATACGGCTTAAAATCAAAACCAGACCAAGGCCGTTTAATAACCACATGTTTTTGAATTTAGCGGCATCGGTGATTGCTTTCTTGTTTTTGGCATTCACTACCGTCGCTAAAACGATGGCAATAATGTTCACCATAACGTGCTCAACTAAGATCAAACGCGTTGCAGAATCCTTCATGGCAGCACCAAAATCAGCAAAAGCAGCGGTCGTTACCGGGCTAAGAGCCAAATAAAGCACTAAACCAATTAACAATTGCGTGTGTAAAGAGATCATGTAAAACAAGCCTACTTTACGATCAGATTCCGTAAATGTTTTACCTGTTAAACCTTTGAAAATTGATAAAATTCCTAGTGCTAACACGACTAGAAACAAGATCGAGTGAATGGTAACGAAAGTTGAATACATAAGAGTGTGTTTAATTTTAGCAAAGATACAAAAAGCCTTCGTAACGTGACCTTTGTTACGTTTAATCGTCTAATTTTCTTTACCTTTGGGCATATTTTACCCGATTATATGCCTAATCCCAGTAAGCTAACGGCCATGGTGAATGCCCGTTGTCCACAATGCCACGAAGGTCGTTTATTCAAATACAAGTGGTGGAATGTTTTTAATTTCGCCCAAATGCATGAGAATTGTCCATCTTGTGGCGTTAAATATGAAGTAGAACCTGGTTTTTTTTATGGAGCCATGTATATTTCTTATGCTTTCTCGGTGGGAATTATGTTAGTAGGGGGCATTTTAGTTTTTAATTTCCTGAACGATCCTCCTGCAATGGGCTATGTGGTGCCTATCACCACCGTTTCCGTATTGCTAGTTCCTTATAATTTTAGGACGGCTCGTGTATTATTTATACATTGGTTCTCTGGTTTAAAATACGATCCAAGCGCTGCTGCTAAGCATGAAAATTCTTGATTATTACATCTTAAAGAAATTTCTGAAGACCTATGTTTTCGCCGTTTTCATCATCGTTTTAATCGTGATGGTGATCGACTACACAGAGAAAATCGACGATTTCATTCGAAAGCAAGCTCCTTTTAGAGAAATCCTATTTGATTATTATTTGAATTTCATTCCTTATTGGGCCTCCTATATCAGTCCACTGATGGTCTTTATTGCGACCGTTTTCTTTACAGCAAACCTTGCAGCAAAGACGGAAATCATCGCGATTCTGAGTTCAGGGGTAAGTTTTACCCGCTTGATGCGTCCTTACCTGATTGGTTCTGGAATCTTAGCTGTGGCCACCTTCATTATGATAGGTTGGATTGTGCCAAATGCAAACAAGATTCGAGTTCCGTTTGAACACAAATACATTAATAATACCTACTATTTCGATAAGCGAGACGTACACATCAAGATTGCCCCCGATGTGTATGCCTATATAGAGACATACGATAACACGACGAATACGGGTTATCGCTTCAGTTTAGAGCGAATCAAAGGAACTGAAATTCAACAAAAACTAATGTCAGATCGGATAACATGGGACTCGACTTCGGGGAAGTGGACGATACACGATTACCGCATTCGGACGACAGGAGCTAATACTTTGAAATTTGGGAAGATGATCGATACGACGCTTAATTTATTCCCTAAAGACTTCAAGAACAAGCATTTATTACACGAAACCTTTACTTTGCCAGAGCTGAATCGTCACATTGATTTAGTGGAATCACGAGGTGCAGATGGAATCGAAGTATTTCAAATCGAGAAATACCTTCGCTTCGCCAATCCATTTTCGGTGATGATATTAACGATTATTGGCTTCCTAGTTTCGGCTCGGAAAGCACGTGGCGGTGTCGGGTTTCAGATTGCACTTGGATTTAGTTTGGCCTTCATTTACATTCTCTTCTTTATGATGAGCAAGGGAATCGCAGAAGGTGGAGGTATGCCTCCATTGTTAGCGGTCTGGCTGCCTAATCTTGTGTTCTCCGCTGTGGGTGTAGGACTTTATTATACGATTCCGCGCTAAAGATGAGACAGGCTCCTCGGCTTCTCGATTATTTTAAGATACATTTTATTGTCATTTTGTATGCATTTACCGCCATTTTAGGTAATGCAACCGAGGCAAATGCCCTCACAATTGTATTCTTTCGCTGCGTCATTGCGGCAGCTGGATTAGGCCTTATTCTTGCGGCTTCTAAGCAATCTTTTCAGGTTCCTTCCTCGGTTTTAAAGATCTGGCTTTTGAATGGCGTGTTTGTTTCGATGCACTGGCTTTTGTTTTTTGGGGCTGCCAAAGTCTCCACCGTCGCCATGTGCCTCGCCGGTCTTTCTACTCAGACTTTTTGGACCTCCATTCTAGAGCCCATCGCGAAGAAAAAGCCCATCGCGAAGATCGAAGTATTCCTCGGAATTCTAGTCGTCATTGCCTTGGGCATCATTTTCTCTGTGGAACCGGGGCAATGGATCGGTTTGGCAATGGGTATTGGGGCCGGGTTTTTCGGGGCCTTATTCTCCGTGATTAATGGAAATTATACCCACACCCACGACCCTAAATTGATCACGGTTTATGAGATGATGGCAGCCGGATTTATCACCGGTGCAGTCTGGTTGAGTGGTTTAATAGGGGGTTCTCCCGGATTTGTTCCGATAGGGCTTGATTGGCTCTGGATTGGCATTTTAGCCGTAGTTTGTACCGTCTATGCTTATACCGAGACCATCCATTTATATAAAGTTTTCTCCGTCTTTTCGATCAATCTTGTGATCACGCTCGAGCCCGTTTATGGGATTCTATTGGCAGTCTTTATTTTTGGCCAAAAAGAAGTCATGCAACCCGCTTTCTACTGGGGAACGAGTTTGCTGGTGTTGACGGTGATGGTGCATCCTTTTTTGTCGCGGAGCGACAAAAAAGTAGATTAGAGATAGTAGAGTATAGAGTAGAGAGTCCGAAGGGAATGAGTCCGAAGGAAACATTTACCATTCACCACTTGCCATTTCCAATTTCTACTCTCTACTCTCTTCTCTCTAATCTGATCTGAGTCAGGATAACCGGGTAGATTTCCCCATTTTTTCCTTTTATATTTAGTCGTTCTTGGGACCTGCGGACTCTTTTCCTCCGGACTGTCCACTGAATAATGGAAATTTTTTAAACTATGAAAAAATATAACGTTGCGATTGTCGGACTAGGTTTCGGCGCAGAATTTATTCCCATTTATTTGAAGCATCCGTTGGCGAATATGTATGCGATTTGCCAAAGAAATGAACAAAAACTCAACTCCATCGGGGATGCTTATGGGATCGAGACTCGCTACACGGATTTTGAGAAGCTAATCCAAGACCCGAATGTAGATGTCGTTCACATCAATTCTCCTATTCACTTGCACGCAGAGCAGTCGCTAAAAGCGCTGAATGCAGGCAAACACGTGGCTTGCACGGTGCCTATGGCAACGACCGTGGAGGAATGTAAAGCGATCGTGGAGGCGAGCAAGCGTATGGGTAAAAAATACATGATGATGGAGACCGTGGTGTATGCGCGCGAGTTTTTGTACATCAAAGAATTATACGAAAAGGGTGAGCTAGGCAAGATTCAATTCTTGAAAGCGTCGCACCAACAAGATATGGACGGATGGCCGGATTATTGGCCAGGCTTGCCCCCGATGCACTATGCGACACACTGCGTAGGTCCGGTGGCTGGATTGTTACGTCTGGAAGCGGAATACGTTTCTTGCTTTGGTTCGGGTACGATTCGCGAAGAATTGATTCAGCATTATAATTCGCCATTTGCTGTGGAATCAGCGCACATTAAGTTCCGTGATTCGGATTTGAGCGCGATGGTTTATCGTTCGCTGTTCGATGTGGCGCGTCAATACCGCGAGAGTTTTGAGGTCTATGGATCTAAGAAATCGGTGGAATGGCCTTTAATTGAAGGCGAAGAATTAGTGGTGCATACGGCGAAAAAAGCAGAGCCGGAGATTCCTTCGAAGGTTCCTACACCTGATTTTGCGCATTATTTGCCAGAAGAAATTCAACGTTTCACGACTAAAGGGGTGTACGATGAAGAGGGTAATACCCACCTTTCGTTTACACAAGGTGGTGGACACGGTGGGTCACACCCACATTTGGTGAACGAATTCTTGCAGGCTTTGGCCGCTGATCGCGATCCATTCCCGAATGCGCCGCAGTCTGCTAACTGGACTTCGGTCGGTATATTAGCTCACGAATCTGCTCTTCAAGGCGGAAAAATCATTGAAATTCCTAAATTCTAAGCCATGCGTTTTCTCTTATTTGCTGCGGCATTCTTGTTTCAATTTTCGGTTTCGGCTGCTCCTGGTAGACGCCTCGAATTATTGTTTTTAGGCGATAAAGGCCACCACAAACCCTTTGACAGATATCCTGCGCTGCAATCCGCGGTGGGGATTAAGGGTATGAATATCACCTACACGGAATCTTTGAAGGATTTGAATGAGGCGTATTTGAATAAATTCGATGCCTTGGTGATCTATGCGAACCACGATTCGATCGCGGCACCGCAGGAAAAAGCGCTTTTGAACTATGTGGCTTCGGGTCACGGTTTGGTGGCGATTCACTGTGCGTCGTTCAACTTCCGGAATTCGAAGGAATTTGTGAAGATGGTGGGTGGTCAGTTTTGGCGTCATGGGATGGATTCGATTCGTGTGAAGAACGAGGCGAATACCTACGTGAAAATCAAGACGGTAGATGAGACTTATTTGCACAGCCAATTGCAGCCGGATAACCAGATTTGGCAATCTAGAATTCTAGGACCAGAGCAGGCCAAAGATAAGCCCGGTGCCACCACCGAACCCTATACTTGGACGCGTACGTACGGAAAAGGAAATGTATTTTACACGGCCTATGGCCATGACGAGCGCACCTGGGAGACCGAAGGATTTCAAGATCTAGTGACGCAAGGTATTCTACATGCGGTAGGGGCAGAAAAAAGAGCTTTATTAACGGCATTGAACATTCCGGTCTTGAAATACCGCGAAGCGAAATTGCCTAACTACGAAAAACGAGACGGCGCTCAGTTGCAGCAATTACCTTTAAGCCCAGAGGAATCAGTGAAGTTTATTCAAGTTCCGGTGGACTTTAATTTGCAGGTTTTCGCCTCAGAACCGAACGTGATGCACCCGATTGCCATGGCTTGGGATGAGCGCGGACGTTTGTACGTGTTGATCACGAAAGACTATCCAAACGAACGCAAAGAAACGGGTGGTAGCGATTACATTTTATTGTGTGAAGACACGAACAAAGATGGAAAGGCAGATAAATTCACGAAATGGGCGGAAGGCCTAAGCATTCCGACGGGGATGGTGTTCGCGAATGGCGGCTTGATTATTTCTCAGGCGCCTCACATGATCTTGTTGAAAGATACGAATGGCGATGATGTAGCCGATGAAAAGAAAATCTTATTCACTGGTTTTGGAACAGGTGATACCCATGCTGGACCGTCGAATTTGCATTATGGATTTGATAACTGGATCTGGGGTAGTGTAGGTTATTCGGGTTATAAGGGCAAAGTTGGCGCGGATTCACTTCAATTTGCACAGGCATTTTTCCGTTTTAAACCAGATGGTTCGAAGATGGAACACATGACGACGACTTCGAACAATACTTGGGGATTTGATTTCAATGAGGCTGGGGATGTGTTTGGATCGACAGCAAATAACGCGCACGGCTGGTATATGGCCATTCCGCACCGCAATATTTGGCATGCACCTATGACGTTGAATGGTTCCAAAAATACGGATACGCACAAAGACATGCGGACGATCACGAAGAAAGTACGTCAGGTGGATGTTTTTGGTGGATTTACGGCGGCAGCAGGACATAATTTCTATTCTGCGCGCTCGTTCCCGAAAGAATATTGGAACCAAATCGCTTTCGTTTCAGAACCAACGGGTCACGTGATTCATCAGAATCGCCAGGTGCCGACGGGCTCCGATTTTAACGATAAAGAAGCATTCAACTTCCTAGCTGGGGCTGACGAATGGGTATCACCCGTTTTCGCGCAGGTGGGTCCAGACGGAGCTGTTTGGGTAGCGGACTGGTATTCTTATATTATCCAGCACAATCCGACGCCACAAGGATTTAAGAATGGCGGTGGTAACGCTTATGACACGGATTTGCGTGATTTCACACACGGTCGTATTTACCGCGTGGGCTATAATAAGGCGCCAGAATACACGCCAGTTTCTTTGAAAACGTCGGCGGAATGTGTGGCGGCATTGAGTAATTCGAACTTGTTTTGGCGTTTACAGGCGCAGCGTTTATTAGTGGAACGCGGAAATAAGGACGTAGTTCCGGCTTTGGTAGCGCTTTTAGGTTCTGCCAAAACCGATGAAATCGGCCTCGCTCCAGGAGCCATCCACGCGCTTAGAACCTTAGAAGGATTAGGCGTTTTACCCATGGATGCTTTAGCTCGTGCCATGAAACATGCATCGGCAGCGGTGCGCAAGCAGGCGGTGCAGGTTTTGCCGCGCACGGCGGCTTCGGCGAAGTTGATTTTAGACCAAAAAATGTTAAACGACAAAGACTCCTTGGTCGTATTGCATTCCATTTTAGCTTTAATTGAATCTCCGTCTTCACCTGCCATAGAAGCGGCGATGGCGCGTAAAATTGCGGTTTCTCAAAAAACAACAGACCGCTGGATCCCAGATGCTTTAGCAGCTTATGTCATGGCAGGTGGTCCGGCACGTCGGGCGGCATTCATCGCGAAACAAGGCGCTCAATCAGGAGCTGTAGTTGCAGAGAAATTAGCGAAAGAAGCGAAAAACCCATCGACAGCCGGTACGGAATCAGGCCTAGATTTAGTCGTGGAAGAAGTTCAAATCAAAGGTGGAAACTTCCGTTTGCGTGAAGGCGCTAGTTTCGTGATCCGCGTGAAAAACAGAGGCGACAAAGCCTTGCCAAAAGGCACTCCACTTCCTCTTACAGTCAAAATCGAAGGCATGGGCCGTCGTTCAGATTTGGAATCCTATACCTTCACAGACGGAGCCGTTCCAGGCGAAACAGTTTCCGTAGTGAAGAATAACAATGGTCCTTGGACAGGAAACCTAGGCTGGTCAGCAGACGAAGCGGGGAACTATATGATGGAAATTAACTTGGATACCAAAGCCGTATTAGGCGAATCGAATCGCAATAACAATACCTTCAGACAAGCGATCGTGGTTTCCTTACCTGCCGATTTAGGGTCGTACATCGTAGAAAAATCGTTCCGCGGAATGACCTCGGATGATTCAGCTAATGACATCGTCGCTTTATTGCGATCGATCAAACAAGTGGCTAGTCCTACCATGGGCGCGGCTTTGAAAGGCACTTCTGCTACCTGGAATGCGAAACGGGCGGCAGAATTATCAGCTGAAAGTTTGGACTTCTTAAAAGGCCTTGGCAAGCAGTTGCGTCCTCAGGATGTGGAGGCGTATGAGCGTTTGGCGGGTCTTTGGAAAGTAGAGATTCCAACTGCTGAAGTGAAAGGGGTAGTCGTGAAACGCACGATTATGACGATTAAGGAAGCAATGAAATACAGCCCTGCAGAATTCACCGTTCCAGCAGGTGCGACGGTCGAATTAATCTTCGAAAACGTGGATGCGATGCAACACAACTGGGTTTTAGGGGCTTTAGGCAGCCAAGAAAAAATCGGTTTAGCCGCGGACAAAATGATAACGGCAGCAGATGGTGCGGCTAAGAACTACATTCCTGCGATGCCAGAAGTGTTAGCCTACACGCCATTAGTGGAATCAGATGGCCGGGTGAAAGTGGTCTTCAAAGCACCTAGCGTGCCAGGCAATTATCCATTCTTGTGTACGTTTCCGGGGCATTGGAGGATTATGAATGGAACAATGAAAGTTAATTAAAGCGTCCGCTTTAATTAACTTTCATTGTTCTCAAAGCACAAAGAACAAAGCAAAAAGCACAAAGATGGAATCCCCTTCGGGGATGCACTCCTGAAATGTTTTTGACTAAGTCCGCAGGACGACTAAGCGACAACGTCGCGACCAAGCCGCAGGCGACTATTTACCATTCACCATTCACCATTTACCATTTAATGGTTAGTTTTGCGCTATGAAATTCTCAATTAGCCACACGGATCCTAGCTCGAAGGCACGCGCAGGGGAAATAACCACAGATCACGGGACGATTCAAACGCCCATATTTATGCCTGTAGGCACTGCGGGGACTGTTAAAGGCGTTCATATTTCAGAATTAACAGATCCAATTAAAGCCCAAATTATTCTCGGAAACACCTATCACCTGTATTTACGTCCAGGTATAGACGTGATCGAAAAGGCGGGTGGATTACATAAATTCAATGGCTGGCAAGGGCCTATTTTGACGGACTCGGGAGGCTATCAAGTCTACTCTTTGGCAGGAACCGGCCGAAAAATTCAGGAAGAGGGGGTCAAATTCAAATCACATATTGATGGAAGTACCCATTATTTCACGCCGGAAGGGGTGATGGATATTCAGCGCACAATTGGGGCGGATATTATCATGGCTTTTGACGAATGCACGCCGTATCCCTGTACGTATGAATATGCGCGCAAATCGATGGATATGACGCACCGCTGGCTGGATCGTTGCATTACCCGTTTTGATGAAACGGATCCTAAATACGGCTATAATCAGACCTTATTTCCCATTGTGCAGGGGAGTGTTTACTCGGATTTACGAAAGGTTTCGGCGGAATACATCGCATCTAAAGGTGCTTTCGGCAATGCTATCGGTGGTTTATCGGTGGGTGAGCCAGTAGAAGATATGTACGCGATGGCGGATGAGGTGACGGATATTTTGCCCAAAGACAAGCCGCGCTACCTGATGGGGGTGGGAACTCCTGCGAATATTTTGGAAGGAATAGCACTCGGAATCGATATGTTCGATTGCGTGATGCCTACACGAAATGCGCGTAATGGGATGATTTTTACGACTCAGGGAATTATCAATATCAAGAATAAGAAATGGGAGTCAGACTTCTCTGTGGTTGATCCGCATTTCGTGAATGAAGTACACGGTCAATACACGAAATCTTACTTGCGTCACTTAGTGCGTTGCGAGGAGATGCTCGGCGCGATGATTGCGAGTGTGTGTAACCTGCGTTTCTATCTTTGGATGGTGGGTGAGGCTCGCAAGGAAATTCAAGCTGGAACATTTACGGCTTGGAAAAACCGGATGATCCCGCAATTTATGCATCGATTATAATGAGTGTTGCGCGCGCCAAGTGCATGTGGCGAATTTTCAAGGAATAGGCAATACCTTACTTTCTTTGAATGAAGAAAGGATCACCATTGTCGAAGTGGAAGCCACTTCTTCAATTTCGTTGATTTTTTCGAGCATTAATTTCTGATAAGTGGAAATATCTTTAGAAATTATTTTCAACATAAAATCGCCAGAACCCGTCACATGGTGGCACTCGATTACCTCTGGAATTTGGTTCACTTGTTTCACGAAAGACTCCGTCACTTGCTTTTTATGGCCTGTCAAAGTCACGGTAACAAAAGTGCTCACTCCCAAGCCCACTTTTTCTCTATCCACTTGAGCGTGATAGCTTTGGATAATTCCTAAAGTCTCTAATTTCTTCACACGCTCTAAAGTAGGAGCGGGAGAAAGTCCAATTTCTTTGGATAATTGGGCGTTTGTGATCTTCGCATTTTGCTGAAGAATCTCCAGTAATTTGTGGTCTGTTTGGTCGAGTTTGTTGATGCTCATAATTTTTTCGAAAGCATAAATTTAGAGAATATTTTCACTAAAATTTTATTTCTACTTGCATAATTCAATAGGAGGGCTTATTTTTGCATCCACAAAACGCGAAAGTAGCTCAGCTGGTAGAGCGCGACCTTGCCAAGGTCGAGGTCGCGGGTTCGAACCCCGTCTTTCG
>CAILUB010000095.1 GCA_903837305.1 uncultured Cytophagaceae bacterium | reverse complement strand
CCTTCTATGGGATGCACTTCTAGGCTCTCATTTAGTAGATTTCTTTTAAGGTCATATTCTCTATTGAAAATAGATTGAAAGTTTGAAAACACTTTCTCAAAGCCGATTAAGCCTCCATTATCTTGATACCACTCTAGGTCTTGAGTAAAATAGGTCTTCATTAAATCCAAATTCTTTGAATTGTACGCTGCAAATAAGGAGCTATCCAGATTAGCTATTTTACTATAAAGATCGGATGGGGTGCTCGCCACTTGCCTTTCGTTTTGGCTTTGAGCGAAAACACTTGTGCAAATTGAGAAAGCGAAGGCTAGCAGGATTAGATTTTTCATGGGTAAATATACAAAAGATGCTTAAGCCTAACTTGCTGATAGAAAACAAAAAAGCCGATCATAAATGATCGGCTTGATGTTATAAATAATTCCTTAAAAAAACAGCCCTTATATTTTAGAAAGATTTTCTAAATCATTTAAATCTTTTGCCCTACCGCTAAGTTTTTTATTCCTTTTGAGATCATTTATATGAATTACTTTCATGGGAATTTCTTCAAACACGGTATTTAGCGCATTTGTATAAATTTCATGAAAAGTAAAACCAGAGATTTCTTTCAAAATTTCAATGCATACTGGGGGCCTTCCAAATGTATACACATTAATTTGGGGTTGATGTAGAAAGGAATCTTCAGACATGTCAAAAAGCGGCATTTGAAATTGTTCAAATGCATGGGCCAATTTTTTGTAATTACTTTTTGAAACTTCTACAAATATATCTAGATCTCCTGTCGTTCTGGGGAATCCATGATAGATAACAGAATATCCTCCAACTAGGACATAATTGACTTCATTTTTATTTAGGGCCAATAAAAATTCTTGAAAATCTAGATTAAAAATATTTCCCATGGCTACATTTTGCGCATTGAAAAAGCCGATTTGTCCATTTCAGGGGGATTCCCAAAAGTATAATTAAAAGAAACACTATTTAAATAAGCAAAAACCTTACCAATTTCTTCCTTACTCATTCCTAAATAGTGTGTAACCTCTTCCTTCTTTTCAAAAAGGTTTCCTGAAGCGCTATATGTCCTATCTAATTTATACATAATCAAATATACTATGAATTTTTAAACCTTCAATCAACCAATAATACACCAACAAATACCATTCATATCTGATCGGCTTGCTTACTTAATGAAAGCATTTATTTTGCCCCAAAGTTCGTTGTCAAAACCGGATATTGCAATATTTGAATTTGTAGGATCCGCCCCATCTCCCATTCTTATTACAACCATTTTTTTACTTGGAATTACATAAATTCGTTGGTCATTTGCGCCCATTGCGGCATACATATCTGCTGGAGCATTTGGCACTAAAAAACCTGGATTAACTGTTTGCTCACCAGGAAGCGTAAAACTCTTTTTCCCATTTAGCCACCATAGGTAACCGTAAGAAGGATTGATATTTTGCGAGGTAGAAATGCTCTCATTAAAAAATGATTCGTTGATAATCTGTTGGTTGTCCCATTTTCCATTGTTCAGCGCCAAAATTCCAAATCTTGCCATGCTTCTTGTATTGCTTTGGTAAATGGTAAAAATTGTTCCAAAATTCCAAACGCCATCCATTCCTATTCTGTTCTTCAGTTTTTCGTTGAAATAGTTTTCAAACGATTTATTGCTTGCTTTGGCAACCACATCCATCAACTTTTGGAAAATATTACTGTAAGCCCATCTAGCACCTGCATCAGCAACATACGTCAAGTTCTGTTTAATCACATATTGTTTTGAAGCATCGTTGCCTGCGGTCATTGTCAGCAAATTTCTTACTGATATTAAATTTTCTTTAGGCAATGGCATGCTTGTCCATTCTGTTCCTAAATAATCCGATACCTTATTGTTAATATTCAATAATCCCTCTTGCTGTGCAATTCCGGTTGTGGTGGCTACTAAGGTTTTGCCTGCACTATTCCATGCCCAAGTACTGCTGGCTGTATGTCCATTAAAATACTCTTCCATGACAATTCGTCCGTTTACGAGAATCATAAAGGATTTTGTATTTTTTTGAATTAGAAAATCCTTCAAAGGTTGAACTCCGTTTTGATTCCATCCCAAACTTGAAATAGCCTTAGTTTCCCAATTTGAACTTGTATTGGAAGGGAAATACATAGAATCAGATGATGCAGGCTCGATTGTTTCATCCTTTTTGCCACAGCTTGAAATAGATAATAAGATCAAAAGCAAAAAATTAAACGTCTTCATAATCGTTCTATTTATTAATTCCCCAGTAGACAATTCCCCTCGACCTTATCGCTTAGGATTGTAAATTTACGAAAAATGAGATGTGGAAAATAGGTAACATTGCCGCCACAGAAATTATCTCTTTACAGAAAGTTATATACCTTTGAGGGAAACTTTTAATAAATAGCCATGGCAGAAAATAATAAAAGATACATTTTAGCCTCCCTCCTTATTCTGCTAACAGTGGTAATGTATATTACCGTACAAGCACAGCAAAAAAATGGTACAAATCGCGCTAACTTTTCTGGCCAATGGCAAGCCAAGGAGGCCATCAGCATAGGCGGCAATATTTTTTGCTCCTATGACGCGGGCGATCGAATGGCTTCTAAAAGTATGAAAATCGTAGAGCGGGGGAATTTTTTAACGATAGAAAACCCAGCTTCAAACAACGCTTCTGTTAAAAGTCTGGAGAAAATGGTCTTCGATGGGAAAACAAGACAAATTAGTCATGACCAAGGAAACAGAAAGACCTTTAATGTAAAATTGTCCAATGGTGGTCAAACCATGACCATTCGATCGATTGCCTATTTTATCACAGGCACTCCCTATAAGGTCAATAAGAAACAACAAGCATATACCGATGTGACTGAGGTTTGGAACTTGAGCAATGATGGTAAGTCTATTGCTGTTTTGGCCAAAGCAAAATCAAACATTTGGAAGGAAGAGCGTTCTTGGAAGACGGTGTTCAATAAAATCAATTAAATTTCAAATTGGGATAATTCCTTTATAAGACAAGCGCCATTTGAATATTGCAGCGCTCATAAGGTGTATTACGTCCAAATACTTCAACAAATCCTAACTTTCGGTACAAGCTTATGGCAGGAGTTAAAATAGTATTACTCTCTAAATAAAGTGTTTTTGCGCCAATAGACCTTGCCTTGTCTTTTATGGCTTCCCCGATTAACCAACCAATCTTTTTGCCTTGTGCTTTGGGCGCTACTGCCATTTTTGCCAGCTCAAAGTCATAGGTAGAGTCGTCCATTTTAATTAATGCACAAACTCCAACTGGCTCTTTATTTAATAAAGCAACTAGAATATGCCCTCCATTTTGCAAAATATAACTATCCGCATTGTCTAGGGCCTTATAATCAGACGCCTCCATTTTAAAGTAGGTTGAAATCCATTCAACATTTAAATCCCTAAATACGTCCTTATAAGCAGGTTCGTAGTTAACTATTTCAATTGTATCCATGCATCAAAAATAAGAATTACTTTTTCGGGATTATATATTTTTACCAAAAGTTATATTGTTTTTGCTCAGAAATCATATACCCCTTAGGCAAGGAATGGAAGCCTAACTAGCTGTTAGAAAACTAAAAAGCCGATCATGAATGATCGGGCTTGCTCCCTTACAAACGAAAGATGAAGCTTAAACTAGTATTTGTGAATACTATTATTTGTTTAAATTTATACTAACTTAATGACTCACAATAAATTGAAATAGAATGCCTTTACTTATTTTATTTTCTTGGTTCTCCATTATTATCGGTTTACTATCTTCCCCTAAGTTGGATATAACTCAAAAAGTGGACTCTACTCCAAAGTTTAAATTAATCCCTGCTCCTAAAATTACATTCAATTCATTTGTGGATTGTAATATGGCAGAGGTTTGGATTGGCGATACATTTAGAATCTTCCCTGGCAAATATGGTGAAGACCCTTTGTGGGGTTATGCAAGAGATTTAAAGTATTCAGATGGAGAAAATGCAGAGGTTGTATTTAAAAACCCTGCTAGCAAGTTCTTTAACCCTAGCATGCCTAGCAATGTACCTACAGGACAGAAAGGCTTGCATGGAGCTGTTTGGTTTGAAACTGTTTACCAAGATTCTAAAGATAAAAGTGGTAAAACATTATATGGAATTTACCATAACGAAAATTATCCCAGCACCTTACCATACGATTCTGTTACCAAAGAAGGATATAGAGATGTCCTTTGGCCACAAGGTTTGACTGGTCCAGAAAGCCCTGCAGCTGTTTGTAGAATTGGTGTGATGAAATCCATAGATGGAGGTAAAAGCTGGGATAACAGAGGCATATTTATTGAGGATTATGACCCAAGGATGATTAGAAAGCCATTTAATACGTCAAATACTTTTGCGGGTGGCGTAGGCGACCCGTCTGCTGTAGCGAGTGGCGACTATTTGTATTTGTTTTATGGAGAGTATGGTTATCCTGGCGTGTATGATGAAAAAACTTTTAACGTTCAAAAAGAGTGGAGTGGTCAATGTATAAGTATCGCACGTATCGCATTGAAAGACCTAGATAATCCAGTTGGAAAAGCAAAAAGATGGGATGGCAAATCGTTCTCTATCGCTTACGATAGTTATGGGGTTCCAGTTCGTTCTTTACAAATTCCAATCAATGAAGGTGGCGGTGGCGCTTCTTCTCCAACAGGTGGCTTTCATTGGGGACCATCTGTTAGTTGGAATACTTATTTGAATTGCTG
>CAILUB010000094.1 GCA_903837305.1 uncultured Cytophagaceae bacterium | reverse complement strand
GTATTTCACGTTAGACGAATACAGTGAAGAGGTGCAAGCTGCCCAAACAGACAAGGACGGAAACAAGGTTTACTTGTATACCACCGACGTCGAGCAACAAGATGCCTTTATTCAATCCGCCCAAAACAAAGGTTATTCAGTCATTAAATTGGATACCCTGATCGACAGCCACTTCATTAACACGATGGAGTCTAAATTAGAAAAGACGCAATGGAAGCGTGTGGATGCTGATGCGGTCGACAAATTAATTGATACCGGGATTACACTAGAAGCCATTTTATCGGATACGCAAAAAGAAAGCGTAAAGAAAGTCTTCGAAGAAACCCTAAATGACAAACAAAAAGTAGTAGCAGTAGAGGCGATGTCACCCGATGAATTACCTGCCATCGTCACTCAAAATGAGTTTATGCGCAGAATGAGTGAAATGTCGAAGACCGGCGGTGGCGGTATGGGAATGTTTGGAGCTATGCCAAACACCTATAACATCACTATCAATGCGAACCACCCGTTGATTAGTAAACTAGCTGATTTGAAAGACGAAAGCGAACAAAAAGCGCTAGCGAAACAAATCTCTGACCTAGCTTTACTATCGCAAAATCTATTGACGGGGGCTGACTTAACAGCTTTTATTAAAAGAACGGTGGGAGGTTTTTAGTGGCAAGTGATTAAATAAAAAAAGAGCTGCTTGTTTCATACAGGCAGCTCTTTTTTTTTGCAAAAAACTATTTTATTGCTTTCGGACCATCAACTTCTTCGTGGCGACCGGTTTACCATCAACGAGCAGCTGATACATATAAAGTCCACTATTTAATTCTCGTAAAGAAATTTTAACCGAGCGTTCCACTTTATCTAGGTCAATTTCTTTCACCACCAGCCCTAACACATTATAGATCACAATTTTAACCTCCTGGTTATTACCAGAAAACTGATAATCTACCTGGGCAAAATCAACGGCGGGATTGGGGTAAAGATGGGATACGTAAATGCGATCCCCTTGAAATAAATAAGGGTCATTTTTAAATCCAAACAATGTAGCTAGGACTAAAATTAAAGTGATATATCGCAATACTATTTTCATTCTTAAATCGTTAAGACGAAATTAGTACAATTTTAGCATGCGCTATCCTTTTTAAGGTTTTTTAACAAGATCTTGATATTCAACACGTCTCAAGATTGTTTGGAGATATGGCTTTTCTGTAATTCGCCAGCGGAAACCATCTAATTGTTGGAGATCCTCTTTCCATTCTTTGGGAGGAACAAACTTAGCCTCGGGCTTTGTAATAAAAGCAATTCTTTTAACTGTATTATCTTCAAAAAACAAATTCATCCGACTACATTCCACCCGATTTAATCCAGTAGTAGCCTTTTTATCGTCGATAACATAATAGATACTCTCTCCATTCCCTTCTACATTGACACGATTCAATTTAGAGTCTCCCTTAAAATGTACCCAAATCTTTCGGCCTTTAATCTGATTAAATTGATTTAAAGAATCGATCGAAACCACAAATGACTTACCGCGCAAACGCATTTCCTTTAACTTTTGATTTCCCATAAACAAGGAAATAGAATCCGCTTGGGATTGCGAATCTTGCGTCCAAAGGATAGGCTTTTGATAGAAATGTATGATTGAATCCTGAACATTATAACCCAGTGAATCACACTTACCCGATAGATCGGACTTGTAAATAAGCACATTTTTATAGGCATATAACTTGCGAATGGAATCCTTTTTAATATTGACTGAAACCAATGTATCTGCTGTTAAATACAAGGTGTCCTTTTCCATGATATTTTGCATCCATGCATGACCATAGACCCGAGTGATTCCTGTTTTTCCAGCATATCGTCCATTATCACCCTTTAATATTACCTTTTCCTTTTGACTCAGAAATTCAACCTTTCCTTTTGCCACCCCGATTTGCGTGGGTGAATCATAAAATAAGGTATCAGCTGTCAAAATATATTCATCCGTTTTTGCAGTAGAACGACCTGTAAAATTAGACACCTTAGAAACCGTATTATAAAAGCCCCTACTCGTTAGCACGGTATCTTTCTTGGTTACAATCTCCGTAGGCGCGATAAAATAGGCTTCTTTAGAGGCTGTATTGTACTTTAAAGAATCGGCTTTTACCGTTCCTCCATCCGTATCAATCACCTTTACTTTTTCCTTAAAAAGGAAATTTTTAGTGACCGTATTATAAAATCCTTCTCGACTTGTCAAGGTAGATTTTTTGTCAACAATCTTAGCTCCAGAATGATAAATTGCCATTTTAGAATTCAAATCGTAGTCTAATTTTGGCGTATTTAATAGGATGGTATGGTCGTCTAATTTCACTCGGCCACTAATATAAGCCTGACGCAAATTCCCATTGTATAAGGCGGTATCACCCGTAATGGTCACCGTATCTGCTTGAATAATTCGAACATGCCCATAGGCTTCCACGTTATTTGTAGTAGAATTTAAGACTGCCTGATCACAAGAAAGAGTAGTTGTTCCTTGCTGGAGTAATACGCGACCAATCAAGGTTTTGCGCATAATTAATTCCTGCTGCATTCCATTCAAGCTATCCGCCCGAATAACTTGCAACAATTGGCCCTGAGCTTGCATAAATAGAGGCAAACTCAGCAAAAAAACGAGGAAAATCCAACCTTTGTAACGCATCTTGAAATTGAATCGCTAATTTCGTAGCTCCATTGAACTCGCAATTTACCATTTTTATGCTGGAAGATTTTAACCATTTTGTCACAAAAGAGAATTTATTCCAACCTGATCAGAAAATATTAATCGCAGTGAGTGGCGGAATCGACTCGATCGTGCTGAGTAAGCTCTTTTCTTTGGCCAAATTAAAATTTGGAATTGCTCATGTTAACTTCAGTCTTCGGGGTGAAGAGTCTTTAGCTGACGAGGTTTTTGTAAAGAAGTTTGCCAAAACGCTCAAAGTTCCCTACCACACCATCTGCTTCGACACGAACGCATTTGCGGCACAAGAAAAGATCTCCACCCAAATGGCCGCGCGCATATTGCGCTATCAATGGTTTGAAGAAATTCGAGTGAAAGAAGGGTACGATTATATTGCAACCGGTCACCACCAATTAGACAGCGCGGAAACGATGCTCATTAACCTAGTCCGTGGAACCGGTATTGCTGGATTCCATGGAATTCCCATTAAATCTGGTCATTTAATCAGACCACTTTCCTTCGCAAGTCAAGAGGCTATTTTTGACTTTGTCGTTGCGAATAAACTAGCCTGGCGTGAAGATTCCTCTAATGAGTCGACAAAATACCAACGCAACTTCATTCGCCACGAAATTATGCCCAAGTTCCAGGAACTAAATGCAAATTTCGAACAAACCTTAGCCACTACCAGTCAAAAAATCAAGGGAATTGAAGCCTGGATGCAAGCAGAATTAGAAACCTTTATTAGCGAATCTTGTTCCATTGATACTCCCGGAAATGTAAGCATTAAAATCCCTCCTGCTTCAGTAAAGCACACTGTTTTATTAACTGAACTCTTATTAAGCTATCACTTCAATGCATACACGATTGATGCCATCTTACAAGCAGAAAAAGTAGGAGCCATTTTTGAATCCCCTAGCCACACCCTGAACATAGACCGTGGTCAATGGATAGTATCATTGAAAAGTCAAGCAGACTATAAACCCATCGTTATTTCAGAGGAAGACGAAATTATTCAATTAGGGAATCAAGAGCTTCACCTATTTATCGAAGAACGAACACCAGACTGGAAAGCAATTACAGATCCGAATGTGGCCTGTCTCGATGCAGACACACTTGACTTTCCACTTGAAATCCGAAAAGTACAGGAAGGTGATTGGTTTTGCCCACTTGGAATGAACCAAAAGAAGTTAATCTCTGATTTTCTGACGGACAAAAAAGTGCCTTTGGCGATCAAAAAGAACACTCAAATCCTATTAAGTAAAGGCTCCGTAGCCTGGATTCTCGGACAAAGAATTGATAACCGGAATAAGGTGACGGATAAGACGGAGCTGGTGGCGGTGTTTGAGTTAAAAGCTTCGCTTTTAAGTTAATAGATAAGAGAGTAGAGAGTAGGAACATATATAATCTATACTCTCCTATCTATAATCTATACTCTCCTATCTATAATCTCCAGATTGATAAAATAAGAAAGGGCTCGCAGGAGCCCTTTCTTATTTTATCAATCTGCGATATGCCTCCGTCCTGATCGGATCCAATGTGCTCAAATACGTAAAGGCTTGTAGACGATCTGCTGGAAGAGCTTCGTCTAGTAGGGATATGATTTCTTCAGATTTTGCCTCAAAAAACACACGAATACTGGCAGCACCAGGACGCAAGGAATTAATTTGTCGAATTTGCTTTAAAATTTCCAAAATACCTTTGCGGGTTGCATCCGGATTCTCCGTCATTTTATCCAAATACAATCTATGATAGTCGTAATAAACATCACGCATCGGTTGCAGATTTTGATTAATCAAATTCTCAGACACCCCTATTCGGCTTCGGACATCTGACATGACGCCCCAACCTGATCCAGAATTTTGAGCTAAATTGGTCAGGTTGTTTAATTTCTGAACGAAGGGCTCACCACCTCTAGTCCCAAAAGAATCATAGGAATAGCTAAGCCCTAAATAGGCGTAATAGGCCATAAGAGAGCTTAAATTATCGGTAAAACTATTGTCATTATACGTTATAGGATTACCTAATTGGTATTTGAAATTGAAATTTTTATCCACAAAATTTAACAGAACTGTTTCATAAGAAGTACCATATACTGGTCGCAACGCTTGAACACGCGCAGTCGCTTCTATATCCCCTTGAGCAGAAGATTTCGTTAAAAGTAAATTGATATTTAATTTGATTTTTTCCTCAGGTGAAAAATTATCTGAAGACCATCGCCGGCCATTCATAAACTCCTGCATGGTTCTTTGAAGTTCAGCATAGACATTAGAACCGCCTCTTTGCTGATCGAGCTGTAATTGCTCGGTACTGATACTAATAGAAGTTAAAAGTTCTTGAGCTTGAACAGCCCAAGAACTTAACATAAATATCAACAGAAATCGAATAGATTTCATGATCGATGTATTAATATCAAATTATTATTTAGTTTTCAGTTGTAGCGTCTTCGCGGTTTCTGAAATCTACTTTGTCAGCTAAAAAGTCATCGATGGCTAAAGCTGATGGCTTAGGCATACGCTCATAATATTTAGAGATTTCGATTTGCTCACGGTTCTCAAAAATTTCCTCTAAATTATCTACTGATGAAGCAAACTCAGATAATTTACCTGACAATTCTTCTTTCATCTTGCTAGAAATCTGACGAGCACGTTGACCTACGATGGTAATTGATTCGTATACGTTACCAGTTTTAGCAGCGATC
>CAILUB010000093.1 GCA_903837305.1 uncultured Cytophagaceae bacterium | reverse complement strand
CAGAAAGACCTAGAACGACTTTGTCATTCCCTAATTTGGCCTGTAGCTCTGCAACAGTTCTATCCACAAAGGAATCCGATGTCCACGTCTGAGCGCAGCCGCAGATTCCTACAATAAAGTTCTTAATTAATTGACTTCCTTCCGTCGAGTGTGTCACCTCTGGGTGAAATTGAATACCGAAAATGGGCTTCGAAACATGTGCAAAGGCTGCGACACGAACGGTCTCTGTCGAACCGATCAATTCATATTCTGAAGGCAATTCCATAATGGTATCACCATGAGACATCCAAACTTGACCTGTAGCCGATAAGCCTTTCAATAATGGACTCTCTTTTACGCTGGTCATATGGGCACGACCGTATTCGCGGTGGCCAGATGCTTGAACGGAGCCTCCGCCTTGGTGTGCTAATAATTGTGCACCATAGCAAATACCTAAGATGGGTAAAGATCCAAACAGGCTCAAATCCACTCGAGGAGAATCCTCGTCTCTCACCGAGCATGGACTACCGGAAAGGATAATTCCTTTAACGGATTCGTCAATTTCTGGGATGTGATTAAAAGGATGTATTTCGCAATAGACTTGTGCTTCTCTGATGCGACGCGCAATTAATTGGGTCACCTGAGAACCGAAATCAAGTATAAGGATCTTTTCCGCCATGTTTGTTTTTGCTTAAAAATAAACGGCAAATGTCGGAATTTTTTGCCTAATTCTAACGATAAAGCAGGTAATTTTGGCGCATTTTTCGGTATTCTACTAAACCTGGCTCCCAGGAATCCCGAATATCTTTCTCCGATTTACCGGCGATTATCGCAAGTCGAAGAGAATCTGTACCCGCTAGTTTATCGAAGAAGGCAGGCGAAGTGAAGAACTTCTCCCCTAGACCTGATTTACTGTAGAAATAGAGCAAATATTTCAGGCTGAAGCCTAAATTACGCGCTGGCAAGGTAGAAAGGTTATAGCCATAACAGGTTTGGCCTTTTAAGGGAGGATCCATGGCACCTGGTTTAGGAACCGGTGTAAAGGTATAATCCCCTAGGCCGGCGATATTCGTTCCAGCTACCTGAAACTGCAAATCCGTTCCTCGACCGATGCTCAAATTGGTTCCCTCGAACAAACAAAGCGATGGATACAATGCGATGGATTGATCATTCGGCAAATTAGGAGAAGGTGCAATGGAAACGTGAACCGGAGATGCGTGAGTATAATTCGCGACAGGGATCACATTCAAAGAGGCTTTGGCACTATTGGCTAACCAACCTTCTCCATTAATCATGCGAGCTAATTCACCGAGTGTACAACCGTGCACCACTGGAATCGGGTTCAAACCCACGAAAGAGGCCTGAGCCTTTTCGAGTACGGGTCCATCCACATAATGGCCGTTTGGATTAGGGCGATCCAAAACCGTCAAAGGCACCTTGTTCTCCGCACAAGCCTCTAGTACATAATGCAAAGTGGACGAATAGGTATAGAAACGTGCACCCACGTCTTGAATATCAAACAAAACTATATCGATCCCCTGCAAATCCTCTGGCGTTGGTTTCTTATGTTTACCATACAAGGAAATGAGGGAAAGTCCGGTTTTACGATCTACCTCATTATCAATGTGCGCTCCCGCATCTGCGGTTCCTCGGAAACCATGCTCTGGTGCAAAAATCTTCTTCACTGAAACGCCTAAGGACAATAAGGTATCTGCTAGATGTGCTTTACCTACGACAGAAGTGTGATTAACCACTAGCGCCACGTTTTTTCCTTTCAAGGAAGGAAGGTAGGCGGTGAATTGGGCAGCGCCAGGAATAAGCGCTTTTTGAGAGAATCCTGTAAATGCCAAAAGGCAGAACAATAAGACAATACTATTTGATTTACGCCCCATTCGTGTTTTCTTTGCGGTTCAGAATTGAAAATCAAATCTAATGAATTTCCCTCTTTTTGTCGCTAGGCGTATTCGGAAAACTCAGGACACCTCCTTTTCTAAGACGGTGACCTAT
>CAILUB010000092.1 GCA_903837305.1 uncultured Cytophagaceae bacterium | reverse complement strand
TGCGGCTTGGGCTAATTTAGAAAAACGGGAGGGCGACTCGTTGAAACAATTAAAATCCATTGCCACCGTGCAAAGTGTGGGGGCATCCACCAGAATTGAAGGTTCTCAAATGACGGATGATGAGGTGGAGGTTTTTATCAATAAAATCGAGATGTCCTCTTTTACAGAAAGAGATCAGCAAGAAGTCGCGGGATACTTTGAGACATTGGATACTATTTCTGAACATTTTGGCACGATTGAAATTTCAGAAAACCAAATCATGGGGCTGCACAGCCTCCTACTAAAATACGGCGAAAAAGATGCTTGGCACCGAGGTAAATTCAAGCAAGTAAGTAATTCCGTCGAAGCAAATTTAGCGGATGGAAGTAAGCAAGTCATTTTCAAAACGAGCGAACCGGGTCTACGTACGCAAGATGACATGATTCGTTTATTCGAATGGTATCGCACTGACGGGGAAACCTTACCCCTCATTAAAGCAGCGCTTTTCGTTTATGAGTTTTTAAGTATTCACCCCTTCCAAGATGGCAATGGGAGACTAAGTAGATTAGTAGGTAGCTTGCTCCTTTTGAAAAGCGGCTATTCTTGGATTCAATATATCAGCTTCGAAAAGGAAATCGAAAACAGGAAATCAGCCTATTATAAGGTTCTAATCGACACGCAGCGAAACCGGCCTGGCGAAAATGTGACGGAATGGCTACGCTTTTTCTTAAGCTGCTTAAGTCATATCCAAGAAAACTTGCTTTTAAAATTAGACCAAAGAAGAACGGACAACATCACTTCCAATCAACGCGAACGCAAGATCCTTTTCTTCATTGAAAATCATGCGGGATGCAGATCTGGAGAAATTTCTAGCAAACTAGATTTAGCGCTTCCTACCGTCAAAAAAGACCTAAAAGAGTTAGTGGAAAGAAAAGTGATTTATAAAGAGGGAGTGGGAAGGGGAACGGCTTATTTTTTGATTTAACACCGCGCCTCATTTACAAATTCTGCTTAATCCACTCTATAGGCGTCATCCCGTATTCTGCTTTGAAAGCCATATAAAAAGTGGAGGCACTTTTAAAGCCTGATTTCATCGCAATACCTTCAATGGAGATGTGTAAATGTGCGCCATCTCGAAGCATCGAAGTGGCATGCTGAACTCGAAGTCGATTTCGGTAGATTGGGAAAGAGATTTTTAATTGCTTATTAAAGCAATTGGTCACACGAACAAGGGGAATATTAATCGCACGGGAAATATCATGCAAAGAGAAATTGTTCTGTAAATAAGGCTTACTATCCTCAATAAAAAAGATAATGCGGTCTAGGTCATCAGACTTTGTGATAGTCTTGGATCCACCGCCACTTTCTGAATTTAATAATACTTTCAAGCCGTCATAAAAGTGATCTAATTTATTCCGACTATCCCCCTCACCATACAACATCGATGGAGATAAGAAGAAACTAACAGGGAAAACCAGCGTTAATAGGAAAAAATACTGATTGTTTTTGTAGGCAATATTGGTAAAGGCAAACGTGAATTCATTTTCATGTAAGGATGCGTGATAGGTTGCGTAAGCCACTAGCAACACAGCAGGTAAGATATTGATTCCTATAATCGTCATAATTCGATTAATCAATAAAGAAGCCCTTTTCTTGATATACACATTCCCTTCATTTTTCAATTTAAACCCATAAATGAGGTAAAAGATGAAATAAGAAACGTTAATGAATGGGGGAATAATTTTTTGGAACTTATAACTAAACAAAAGATGAGGGAAGTAGTCAAAATTTGCGTTTGGTTCAACGAGCAATATCTCCACAAATTTCAATTTTGTTTCATAGGGAATAGCAAAATAGGGCAAGGTATTTATAAGCACTAAAAAGGCAGGTAAAAAATGGAAAAGCATTGTCGGATGAAACTCCGTTTTATGATAAATCAAGCTGCGCAAATAGAACAAAAACGCAGGGGCAATTAAACAAATTAAGGGGTCCGTATGTAAAAAAATGAACGCTAATACGTCATAGTCCGACTGAATATTAATGAGCAAAAATGTAATCAATCGAATGCTTGAAAACAGAATGCCAAAAACTAAAAATACAATCCCCTTATTTTGATTCCAATGATTAATCATCAGAATAAAAGAGATCAAGAAGATTAGCAGGATGGAAGTATAAATCATGCGACAATTTAATACTAAAAAAAATTTATCACATAGTGTCTCCTATTTCATGTTCTCCGAAATAATTTTTATGAGAGTATATATTAAGCGGTTTGGCTGAATTGAGTCAAGCAAGCTGTTTCATTTGTAGTAAAGCTACAACTCGAGACTGTTCTACATCCCTTATGAAAAGAATTCTATTCCTGATTTTATTGAGTTTCCCTACCTTTTGCCAGTCTTATAAAGTGGAAGTAGGTTCTAACATCACCACTTACGTCTTTGCTAATTCCGCTGGAACGAATCCACTTTCCTTAAGAGCTGAGTCTGGCCTTTCTCTGCAAGCCTCTAAAGAGTTCTCCCTTTCTAAAGTTTTCTTTCTTGATCTAGGAATTCAGTATAACCAATTCAATAACGTAGGTGATATTCAAAATATCCCATTGAGTTATTCCACTGATTTCGTTGGTCTAGGTTTAGGAGTAGGTCCTTCCCTTTCTTTAGGGAAAGGATTCGCCTTACTTCCTAAAGTGAATCTATCTGCCTCTAAGATGATCAAAGGGAATCAATTCAATTTAAATCGCTATGTCGATCTTTCCGATGATGAGCAGTTCAACTCTCTTCGTACGTTGTATGGATACTCCTTTGAATTAAGCAAGCAGGTCAATAATCAGCTGGGGCTGTTTGTGAAATACCAGCATTTAGATAGCTACAATTTTGGCAGTTCTACTTTGAATTTTATCCCTTCGACTTTTAGTATCGGCATCCGTATTCGTCCCTAATGAGTTCCATGAAAAAATACCTTCTACCCCTGTTCTTCTGCTTGATTTCTTTAGCTGCCTTTTCTCAAAAAGGGATCTCCTACCAAGCCATTATTCTAGATCCTAATCCCATCGAAGCGCCAGGTTTAGACATCACTGGGCAACCCTTTGTAAATGGGGAGGTGTGGATAAAGTTCAGCATTTATAATGGATCTGCTTTACAATATGAAGAGGTGCATAAAACCAAAACAGATACCTATGGCCTAGTGAATCTTTTAATTGGTTCCGTATCTCCTGCTGCTTTTAATAACATAGTCTGGGATGCGAATCAAAAAAACATGCAAGTCTATGCAAGCTTTAATCAAGGAGGATCCTACACGAAAGTAGCCGATCAAAAACTAGTGTATTCGCCTTATGCCTTATATTCAGAAACAGCTGGTAAACTAGGTGGAACACTTAGCGTCTCAGGTGGGGGTACCGGTGCGACTACGGCTTCAGATGCACGCAAAAATCTTGGAGTTGACAAAGTGGACAACACCCCAGATGCGGCTAAACCTGTTTCGACAGCAACACAGGCGGCACTGGATTTGAAAGCGAATGCGAATGATGTGAATTCAGCACTAGCATTAAAAGTAAGTACATCTGTTGTCACTGCGGGTCTTGCAGCGAAAGCTGATACAGGTATTATCAAAATGTATGTGGATGCCAAAGTCGCAGCAGCCACCATCGCGGATGCGGACGCAAGTACAAAAGGAAAGATTCAATTAGCCGGAGATTTAAGTGGAACGGCAGCGGCGCCTACGGTTCCAGGTTTGGCATTAAAAGCCAATATCTTAGATGTTTCTAACGCCTTAATTTTAAAAGAGAATTCAACTAATAAAAGTATTAATGTAAATACAGACAGCACTTCAGACATAAAATACCCCTCTGTAAAAGCCGTTAAATCTTACGTGGATGCGACAATCATCGCGAGCACAACCCCATTGAGTTTCACTGCACCATTAGCTAAATCAGCTAACACCATAAGCTTACCCATGGCCAATGGATCTGCAAACGGTTACCTGAGTTCGACGGATTGGAGCACGTTTAACAATAAGATAGATGCCACTCAGAAAGGGGCGAATAATGGATTAGCCACCCTAGGAAATGATGGCAAAATACCTTCCGTTCAAATCCCCGCAATCTCTTTCCAAAGCGCCTCCGTCGTAGCCAGCCAAGCCGCAATGTTAGCCATTTCTGGCGCGGTGGTAGGAAGTATCGCCATCCGAACAGACAACAATAAAAACTATGTTTTAAGTGCTGTCCCATCTACCACAATAGCTAACTGGGTTGAATTAGCCACGCCTACATCCGTTACTAGTGTCAATGGTTTTGCAGGACCAAATGTCGTTTTAACATCGAATGAAGTAAGCGAGGGTGCCACGAATAAATACTATACAGATGCCAGAGTCAGAGGCGCTTTAAGTGCGACCGCACCATTAACCTTCAATAGTACAACTGGAGCTTTTTCGATGACTTCTGCAAGTGCGAGCGCTGATGGTTATTTAACTGCCACCGATTGGAATACGTTTCAGAATAAACAAAATACCTTAACCGCAGGGTCGGATTATGTTACCCCGGCTCAAATTTCTTTAAACAGTTTAGGTGCCGAGGCCCGGTCTAATAAATCGACCGCCACCGATTTAGGCAATATAAATCCGAGTGATCTTTTGTACCCCTCCCAAAAAGCGGTGAAGACCTATGTGGATTTACAAAGTGCGAATGCGGGTGTGGCGGATAACAGTATTACTACTGCCAAAATCAGTGGAACCATTGGTCTCAACAAAGGTGGAACAGGCGCCACAACCGCCGCAGATGCTCGAACGAATTTAGGCCTAGTGATAGGCACAAATGTCCAGGCTCCACTAACGGCGGGCACGGATTATTTAACACCAGCCGGAAGTGCCGCTAACTTAACGAATTTCCCTACGCTGAATCAAAGTACGACAGGGAATGCGGCGACTGCTACTTTGGCAAACACGGCTACAATAGCATTAAGCGCAAATTCTGCGAATACCGCGACAACCGCCATTACCGCCGGCAACATCACTGCTACATCCAATAGCACATTAACCTCCTTGCTAAATTTAGAGGCAATAGGGACAATAACGACAGGTGTATGGAGTGCTAGCACCATTGATATTGCGCATGGAGGAACGGGGTCGACCACCCAAAACTTTGTTGATCTTTCCTCTAATCAGAATACAATAGGAGGAACCAAAACATTTTCAAATAATATCGTTTCAAATGGTGTCACTATTGGAAAAGGTAATGGTGGAAATACCAGTAGTATCATTATCGGCCCTTGGACCAATGCGGGTGAAAATTCGATTGCAATTGGGTCCGCAACAATGACGGGTAACAGTGGTAAATTCAATGTTGCTATTGGCGAAAATTCTTTAAGAGATTCTGGCCCAGTATCCTATAATACTGCATTAGGTTTTAATGCGGGTGCGAATTCGAATTTAGGATCTAATAATACTTTCATTGGATACAATGCCATTGCAAGTACCAATGTTTCTATTTCAAATTCAACTGCGATTGGTTCAGGGGCAAAGGTTACAACCAGCAACACCATTCAATTAGGGGCTGATGGTACCAATGGTTCAACTGCCGTTCAAAATGTAAAAACATCGGGGACATTAACAGCTGGAACGGTAACCTATCCTAATTCTCATGGGTCATCTAATCAAGTTTTAAGTACGACTGGAAGTGGGACGTTAACATGGACGACAATTTCATCGGTTGCTGATGCTGCCACTTTATCAGGTACAATTGCTATTGCCAATGGAGGAACAGGAGCTACTACGGCAACGGCCGCTTTATCTAATTTAGGGGCCGCGCCAATTAATGCGAACTTAAATGATCAAATAGGCACAACATATACGTTGCTTTCCTCAGACAATGGTAAAGTGGTTACACTTGAAAACGGATCTGCAATTACTTTAACTGTACCCGCAGGATTGGCTGCAGGCTTTAACTGTATGATCGTTCAAAAAGGAGCAGGTGTAGTGACCATAACGCCAGCTAATACTGTTACC
>CAILUB010000091.1 GCA_903837305.1 uncultured Cytophagaceae bacterium | reverse complement strand
TTTTGGATCATCGTTAATAGCCCTGTTAATACGATTTTCATGGTTGCCTAGTAACATCACTTTCCGTGGATGATACTGCTTCTTTTTTTGAAGTTTAGCTGCAGCATTGTATTGATACAATGGAGTGAGCAAAGCAGACATAGCTTCTTGAGCTGCTGCAATATCTTTAGTATATCGTCGCCCTTCAAATGATTTCTTTCCTATGTCATAGCTAGAAAGACTAGGCATATCTGCGAAATCGCCTAAATGGATGATAACTTCTGGTTGTTTCTCAACAAGATACTTTCCTATATTATACAGAAAAGTAAAGTCTTGTCCCTCTTTACATTGGGTGTCTGGGATTATGCAGTGAGTAGTCACAGCCATTCTACCTTACTAACTGCATCTCCTTCTCTATGGATGAAATCATCTGCTGCTTTCTTAGTAGAGAAGCTATATGTTCGATATGACTTATCCCAGAATGTAATTTTAATTTTGATCATTTGGTTTCATTAATCCATAGTTTAATAGTTTCTACATCTTTAACAGAGCAGTATTGAAAGCCATTTTTAATGGCCCAATCTCCGTGTGTCAGTTTCATTCCCCCGCATTTCTTTTCTGGGTTTCCAAATATGAAACGCAAATCTAAGTTTGGGTGTTGTTGTTTTAGTAAAATATATTTAGTTCGTTCTTGGTGATCAATCAAGATTCCTTTTCCTTCTAAATAAACCCCATTACTTAAAACAAAATCTGGATTATAAGTATGTTTAGATTCTGGGACAGTGTAGGAAATCTTTTCTGATTCATATTGCCAAGGAATATTGGTCTCGTTTAAAGCTTTTACCACGGCGATTTCTAATTTGCTCCTGACTTTGATCGGTTTCCCATGACAATCGTCGACAACATGCTTCAAAGAAGTCTTTTCCAACATATAAATAATCTCTCTTCCCATTTTTATTATTATTGCATCTAGCTACCCACTCTTTAGTAGTAGAAATCCAGTTGACACCTTTAATTCCAGATGTATTACTTTTATAGGTTCGTTTATTCTTTTGTTGAGTTGAAAAATCAGCCCATCGTAAATTACCGATTTGATAATGACTATTATTATCTATGCGATCCATTTCATAACCACTTGGTCGCGGTCCCATGTAATCTAACCACTCACTAAGAGAATTAAAATGAAATTCTATTCCTCTACCACCATAGTTAGTATAACTAGGGTGCTTTGGATTAATGCAACGTCTTTTAGCATCATGATAAATCCAATATAGTTGTTGTTCTTCTCTTGTCATATATTTACTAAATCTAACGCTGATTTCTTTTCGGCATAGTTGCCTTGGAAATCGTGTTGACAAGGAATCCAAATATCTCTGTCTGCCTCATACCAAGCCCCATTACAGTAATCGTCCTGTACTACATGATATAACATATAAGCAGATCCTCCTTTGGTCTTGATAGGTTTAGACCAATCTAATTTTTTATTCATTCAGGGTCCTATAAAAGTATAACTAGTCCCAATAGAAGCAATGTGGGTAGAAGTGCTATTAATCCATACTGCATGGGTAATCCTTATTTTTATTATTATAGGCACTAATTCTAGAAATCCAAGATAGAAATTTAGAATAATCAATCCCACTTTTTGCGTGATTACATTCTCCACAGCAGGTAACAGAGTTTCCTATTGTATATCCAACTGAATTATCTTTTCTATCTACACCATTGTAAATATACTTTCCATTATATGAAGCACAATCAATCTCCATAGTTGGTAATATTCCACAATAATGACAGGGCTGCTTTGTAAGAGACTTAAATTCTTCTCTAGTTAGATCAAAGCCCAACTTTCTATTTTTAGCTCCTCTCTTATATTTATCAAAAAGATGATTAAAACTAGACTCTCCTTCGGGAAGCTTATGCAAACAGCCACAAGATTTTGAATACCCGGATGACAAACTTCCTTGTCGCTTATAGGTAATGTTACCACAATCACACAAACATTTCCAAA
>CAILUB010000090.1 GCA_903837305.1 uncultured Cytophagaceae bacterium | reverse complement strand
CAAAGCGTTCTCTCACTTCCGTTTCTAATTCATTTGAATTACATGAAGAGGCTAATCGAAAGGTTAGCCTCTTTTTTTTGTCCATATAAGTACTTAATCGAGCGGACTAATGGAGTATTCCTGAATTTTGTTTAGCTTTGAATCACAATCAACAACACTATGATTTCGAAAAAAGCAAAATATGCTTTAAAGGCTTTAAAAGTATTGGCGCAATCCTATGAGAAAGGGCCCTTATTGATCTCGCATATTGCGGAATCGGAGAAGATACCGAAGAAATTCCTCGAAGCTATTTTATTAGAGTTACGTAATCACGGAATTTTACAGTCCCAAAAAGGGAAAGGCGGCGGTTACTACCTACGCATTCCTCCAGCAGAAGTTACGTTTGCGAAAATTATCAGAATTGTGGATGGCCCAATTGCACCAGCCTTGTGTGTATCACTTCACTTTTATGGCAAATGCGATGACTGCGCTGACGAGGAAACGTGCCAGCTGAGAACGGTCTTAACAAAATGGAGGGACGCGAACTTATCCGTTTTAGAAAATACAACCTTAGAGGAGCTTATGTAAGCTCCTTTTTTTTATTCGTATAGGTGATCCAAGTTTTTCATCTTGAACTCATCGTTATCTAATTCTAAAAACTCTTCCCAGAATGGATTCTCCGGAACAGACGCTTTGCAGATAATCGGTGTTTTCTTAATTGGATGGATGAAATACAAACGGCGTGCATGTAGATTAATGCTCGCATCTACGTTTGGTTTATCGTATCCGTATTTGATGTCGCCGCGAATGGGGCAATTCAAAGAAGCTAATTGTACGCGAATTTGGTGCGGTCTTCCCGTGATCGGTTCTACTTCTACTAAATAGTGTAAATTGATCTTTCCCAAAATCTTATAATTCAACTCCGCCTTCAAAGCCTTGTCTTCTGGGTAATCGTATGCCGTCGTCGTGTTCTTCGCCTCGTTCTTTAGTAGCCAATGCGTCAGCTTTCCTTTCTCTGGATACGGCTTCTTGCGCGTCACTGCCCAATACGTTTTCTGGATATCCCGTTTACGGAACATTTCCATCATTCGTTCTAAGGCTTTCGAAGTGCGGGCAAAAATCACCAAACCACTGACAGGACGATCTAGTCGATGCACGGGGTGCAAGAATACAGCACCGGGTTTTTGGTATTTTTCCTTGATATAGTCCTTTAAGACATCTGTCAGCGTCACATCTCCCGTACTATCGCCCTGTACAAGAATTCCTGCCCGTTTATTCACGATCAGGAGGTGATTGTCTTCGTATACAATGTGATAGTCTTTCATGTTTTGCTAATTATTTAGGCCAAAATCTCTCCGCCCATTTCTCGCACAAAGGTAGGATTATTTCGCGATATGCGAATGACGCCAAAATATTTTAAAAAATCCCCTCTTGATTTTCAGCCATTTACGAGAAATACTTGAAAAAGTTTTGTTCATGATTTGTTAATAATAAATTAATCCTACATCTTTGCACTCCCAATCGCTAGGAACATACGGTTTCTAGGACAAGACTGAGAGTAGATCGAGTGATTAAATTCACGACAAGGCGGGTTGCTTTGTTTGATTTATTGGAGGTACAAGAGTTCTTTGACGTGTTGATAGAAATAAAGAAGAGAT
>CAILUB010000089.1 GCA_903837305.1 uncultured Cytophagaceae bacterium | reverse complement strand
GGAAAAGGTTGAGGATCAATATGCAAAGGGTAATTTTTTCTACCAATATCTCCACTAAATCCAATCGTCTTCGTCTCCCCTTTTTCTGTTACGGCAATCAACACATGCGCGGCACCTAATAAGTGACCTGCTGGAACAAACGTAATTTCTAAACCAGGGAATACAATAAACTTGCGATTGAATTGTAAGGTCACAAAGTTATCCAAGGCGTTCTCCACATCTTTTTGAAGATATAAGTCCCCTTTCCGAAGTAAGCGATCCATCTGTTTGTGCTTCTTACGGCTTTCGCCTTGTGCCGCCTTTAAACGGCGCAAGTGTAAACTTGCTGAATCCATTAACAATAATTCTGCTAAATCAGCTGTAGGTGGGGTACACAGGATTTGGCCCTCATATCCCTCCCGATATAACATCGGAATATTGCCTGAATGATCAATATGAGCATGAGTAAGAATCACTAAGTTAATTAGTGAGGCATCGAATGGGAAAAATGATTTTTGCTCTAACGGTTCATCAAAATCGAGCTTTCGCTCCATGTCCGTTCCACAATCGATTAATATCTGGTAGCCATCTTCCAATTGCAACAGAAACATACTTCCTGTTACTTGTCTAGCGGCTCCTAAAAAGGATAATTGCATAAAATAAAGAAAATAGGGGCTACAAGAGCCCCCTTTACCTTACAAAAATAAGAGTATTTTCTTAAAAATTACTTCACAGCGGCGAATTCCGCTTGAATTTTGTCTAATTCTTCTTTCGAATTTAATCGATCACAAATTAATGTGCGGTATTTAAACGTAATAGATTCTCCCTTTTTCAAAGTCAAATTAAATTCTTCTTTTCCATTACTAAATACCTTAGCGCCTAACGGATTAACAGCAAACAATCCATAACCACGTGCATGCCAATAACTTGGATAAGATACATTAGTTGGGTGATCAAAAATGGTCACAGAAATAGGGTGATTATCCATCACACCATGTAGGTTCATCCATTTAGCTCGTGTACTCCAAACAGCTTCCCCCTTCACTCCTTCTGAACTTAAATAGTTTCCAGTCACACCGCTATTATCCATCACTGGAACTTTTGTTTCAACACCGTGCGCATCGGTAAATACATCCGGTTTATTAGAAGGAATTTCTAATTGACGAGCGACACGAATGGCAAACATACCATCTTTCACATCTTTAAATAAAACTTGATTTGCAACGGCTGTCAGAGTAGTTACGCGATCCACGGTTCTTGAATCGGCAGTTCCCGAAAATACATAAGTAGTCTTTTCTTGTAAAACTTTTTCACCTTTACCATCATTATCAATCCATTCAGCTGATACTTCTAATAGGCCTTTCTTAGCATCTTGTTTAATAATAGAAGTATGGACAATAGTTCCCATCTTATGATTCTGTAAAGAAGCAACAATGTTAGTTGAGTTGTTCCAATAGTCAAATCCGTTTACATCTTCGTAATTTAACCACATTCCTACGTGATGCGGATGATCAACACGCTCCCCGGCACGTGGACTTATAGGATAGCCACGCGTGATGGTAGTTCCTTGGGCAGATATCAAAGGAAATAAAACAGCTTTCTTTAATACATCTTGACCTGGAAAGAAATAAGACGTAAAAAGCTTACCTCCTACCAGTACATCTATCTTATCAGATTTCTTTTCAAAAGTAACGCGGTCCT
>CAILUB010000088.1 GCA_903837305.1 uncultured Cytophagaceae bacterium | reverse complement strand
ATAAAATTAAGCGAACCCAGATCGGGTCTACTTGAAAATAACGCGCAATACCAGCGGCTACTCCACCTAGTTGCTTACGGGTGATATCACGACGGAATACCTTAGGACCGGCTTCTGATGTAGGTGCCGTATATCCTTCCTTCTTGTCATCCTCTTCTTCCACTTGCTTGAAATCCGCAATAGTTCCTAATGAAGCGATTAAGGCATCTACGTGAGCTTGCGAAATGGCTTCTACTTTCTCAGTTTCTCGGATGTTCCAAAATTTCTCCGCAATACTTGATTCGATATCAGCAATAATCTCTTTCGAACCTTCGAAAGAGGCAAAATAAGCATGTATCGATTTTAAATAAGCGTCCAAAGTTGCATAGGCATCCTCCTCGATGTGGAAGACAAATCCAGCGATGTTGATTGATAAAGTCTTTTTCATATATTTTTTGGTTAAGCCTGCGGTGAAGCGTTCGAAATTTGATTAACGGATGCTTGCAATTCATCCCAAGTCGAGGACATTTCCGCTAAGAATTCCTGGCCTTTTTCAGTTAATAAATAATATTTTCTAGGTGGACCGGAGGCTGATTCTACCCAACGGTAATCTAAAAAACCCGCATTTTTAAGACGGGTTAATAAAGGGTACAAAGTCCCTTCAACTACCATAATTTTTGCAGAGGTCAATTCCGCTAGCATCGTCGAGGCATATACCTCGTCTTTTGAGATGATTTTTAGAATACAAAATTCGAGTATTCCTTTTCTCATTTGCACCTTGGCATTTTCAATATCCATCGGTTATTTGTTTAATTTAACAATGCAAATATAGGCAAGGTACTATGTAATGCAAAGTACCTTAGAAAATTAATTTGTGATTTTGGATAAACGGTTGGTAATTTGTGATGAACGTACCCTTTTAAGGGTAAGAATTATGAAACTAGTAAAAGATTTTTCCTTGCCTCTAGCCTTTTACAACCGAGATACTTGGTTGAAGGTGGCCTTTTTTGCGGTTAGTAGTTTGATGGCGGGATTCTCCCTTTATTTTACAGATGGATTAGTTTCTAAATTAGAGGAACGGGAGAAACAGCAAATTGAGTTGTACGCTGAAACCATACGGTATGCCTTGACTAGTGATAATAATGCAGATATTAATTTCTTTTTTGAACGTATCAAAAAAGTAAACGAGAATAATACCATACCCGTGATTTGGAAAGATGGTTCAGGGCATTTGAATTCCATCAACATCCCCCTAACAGAATCACTAAGTACGGAACAGAAGCAAGAAATTTTACAACAGAAACTAGCCGAGATTATTGCTGAGAATAACAAACCCATCGAGATGGACATGGGTTTCCAGAAAGAATACATCTATTATGGGAATTCTAAATTGTTGAAATTATTACGCTATTATCCACTATCACAATTATTAGTGGTATTGATCATCGGATTTTTAGGGTACATCTTTCTTTCCTATTCACGTAGAGCGGAGCAAAATCGGGTTTGGGTAGGATTAGCTAAAGAAACGGCTCATCAATTAGGAACCCCCCTTTCTTCTCTAACAGCTTGGGTAGAATTATTGAAAAATGAGCCGCATATCAATCCCGATATCGTAATAGAATTATCGAAAGATATCCAAAGATTAGAAACGATCACCACTCGATTCTCTAATATTGGGTCTGCTCCTATTTTAAAATTAGAGGATATCGAGTCGGTGATTCAAGGATTTATCAACTATTTAAAGATTCGAATTTCATCTAAAGTAACCATTGAAATCCATTCCTCTTTAGCCGCAAATCAATTAGCGAACATCAATAAATACCTTTTTGAATGGGTGATTGAAAATATATGTAAGAACGGAGTAGATGCCATGAGTGGGAATGGACAATTGAGAATTGAATTAAAGGAGGGTAAGAATAATCAAATTCATATTGACATATCTGACACAGGCAAAGGTATCTTAGCCAGTAATACCTCTAAAATCTTCTCTCCAGGCTTTTCTACCAAAAAACGCGGCTGGGGTTTGGGTTTAACTTTGGCGAAACGAATTATTGAGAATTACCATGAAGGGAAATTGATTTTAAAATCCACCGAAATAAGTAGGGGATCTACTTTTCGCATTTCACTTCCTAAGCCTATATAAATGACTGATCCTAATATCGTTTTTGGTTCTGCTCTCTGTATTATTGCCATCGGTTATGCATTAAAAAGCGCGGGATTTATTCAGGAACACGATGGGAAATCGATATCGAAATTCCTGATGCATACTACGTTCCCAGCATTGGTTTTTTCTACCATGATTCGGGTAAATATCACGTGGGATCTCATCTACCTACCATTGATTGCGATGTTATTTGGGATGTTTTTATCCTTTAGTGCATTTCATTTATTCAAAAAAACCGAAATAGAAAATCGAGGAGTAATGACGGTCGGTAGCGCTGGTTTTAACCTAGGCATTTTCGCCTATCCGTTAATTGAAGGTATTTTTGGAATACAAGGTTTAACTTATGCCATAATGTTTGACCTCGGAAATTCTGTAATAAATTTCATTGTGAATTATGGAATGGGCAACTATTTCAGTAGAGGACCTAAAAATGAAAATATTGTTGCTCATATTTTCAAAAGAATCCTATCACTTCCACCGCTACAAGCGATGGTGCTTGGTGTGGTAGTTAATGTACTGGAAATCAAATTCCCCACTTTTGCATTAGACATCATTTCAACCATTGCATCAGGCAATAAGGCCATTGTGTTGCTTTTAATGGGGATTTACTTCAGTGTCCGTCTCTCAAAAAAAACCTATTTCCGCGTTTTCCAAGTATTAACCCTACGCTATTTTATGGGTTTTTTAGTCGGTGGCATTTGCTTTTATCTCCTCCCATTTGACTTAGGATTTAGGAATCTATTAATGCTCTGTCTAATCTTACCCGTAGGAATGACCGTCATCACCTACTCAGATGAATTAAATCTAAATACCCCACTTGCTGCTTCTTTAGTGAATATTTCCCTAGTCATCAGCTTTGCAATCATGTGGATCATGGTGACAGTTTTCCATATGAGCGCGATTTAAACGATTTTTTTTGGTAATTTTATGAAACATTGGCTTATTGAACTGGTTTAGTTCGTAACCAATTCCCTATAATTATGGTAGTCCCTTATAAGAATCAGTCCAAAGGAAAAAAAGAACAGGTCGCTGACATGTTTAATTCCATCTCACACAAATATGATTTTCTGAATCATCTATTAAGTGGTGGGATTGATATTATTTGGCGAAAAAAAGCCATCAAATTATTGCAAAACAAAGGGATCAAATCCGTTTTAGATATTGCTACTGGTACAGGAGATTTCGCCATTGAAGCCTTAAAAATTAAGCCAGAAAAAATCGTTGGAATTGACATTTCTGAGGGTATGTTAGCCTTTGGAGTGGAAAAAATTAAGAAATTAGGTATAGATAACATCATTTCCTTGCAAAAAGGAGATTCCGAAAAAATTCCATTCTCGGACAATAGTTTCGATGCCATTACCGTTAGTTTTGGCGTAAGAAACTATGAAACCTTAGATAAAGGCTTGAAAGAGATGTACCGTGTATTAAAACCTGGTGGACATTGTTTGATTTTAGAATTTTCGAATCCTAAAAATTTCCCAATGAAGCAACTCTATAGCTTCTATTCAAAATTTTGTTTGCCGGTGTTAGGTAAATTAATATCCAAAGACCCGGCCGCTTACACCTACCTTCCTGAATCCGTTCAAGCCTTTCCAGATGGAAAAGACTTCCTGAAAATTTATGAGGAATGTGGATTTGTGAATACCCAATGGATCCCCATGACGGGAGGAATTTGTTCTATCTATTTAGGACATAAAAAAGCAAAAAACGCGTGAAAAAAAGCACCATCTTTGGATTAATTATAGCACTTTGCCTTACTTTTTCCCTGAAAAGCCAGGTTAATAAATACGTGCAATTGCATGATGAATACTATGACAATAAACCCGTCCATTTTGGTTTTATGATTAGTCATGCATCTACTAATTTTTTATTAGATGCTACTCCCCTAAATCTATCCAATGTAACTCCCAGATTAGCCTTAAATGCCAGCTCACCTAAGACGTCAGGATTCCAAATTGGTGGCACTGTTAATTATGCGTATGACAAACATTATGAGATTCGTTCTGGATTAAATATAGCCTTGTACGAGCGCCAAATAGAGTTTAATGAAGTAACACCTACCGGAATAAATCCCACAAAAACCTATTACAGAGAATCTACTTGGTTAGAAATACCGGTAAATCTGAAGTACCGATCCCTTCGAAGAAAAAACCATCGAATTTATATTTTAGGCGGATTTAAACTCGGTATTGAAGCGAATGTGAAAAGGACAGGGGAACAAATTCAAGCTAAAACAACAGATGTATCCCTAGAATATGGCTTCGGATTTGAAAAATTTTATAAATTTTTTAAATTCAATCCTGAATTGAAATTTTCTCACGGGGTGAATAACTTGTATCTCAGCCCATTAGGTGGTTTTTCCCCATTCTCTAGGCTAAATCAATACAATTCACATACGATTAGTCTGCTATTTTATTTCGAATAACTTATTTCAGACCCTTTCGTGCTTTTTTAGGATCAACTACTGTTTCTAACATGCTGACAGCAGAAACACCAAACCACCCTGTTCCTTTTAGTTTAGATGTAGCGTTTAGGTTTTTTATGTTCGTAGGAATATTAGCCGCTGGACGCGAGAATAGTCCAGCATTATTGAGCTCTAATCTAGCTTGTGAATAAAAATTAAATTGGTCCTCAGAAATGGACCATAGTTCCACTTTTATCTGATCATTTTCTAAGTAAAGCTGGGGGGAAATGGCGCGACGAATGGGTAAAATAAATAGAAGACCATCAGTCAAGGCCCCTTTTTGAAAACCCGCATCATAAATAAGGGTTAAATTATCCGGGTCATTCAATAACTTTCCATTCACGTAGGTTTTTACCCGATAGCAATCCCCTGAACCGCGCAAATCACGTGCATAAAACTGAGCATCATATCCATTCTTGGGGCTATCGTTCGCTCCTTGACGGCCTGTTGCTTCGTCAAATTGATACAAAATAGAATCAACGGGTGGGACACGATTCATTTTAGCCTTCGCTGTAATCATTTCGTTCTGCCACTTCACATTCAACGTGAAGGTGGTCCCCACTTTACCTAAGGTAGGTTGCTGTGCACTCGGCTCCCATACATAGATACCGCTAAGGGCTACTTTCTCTTTAAAATCAAACCTATTTCCAAGGGTATCTGTTACAAGCACTTCAGCACCAGTTAACTTAGGAGCAATTGTTTGATCAAAGTAATCTTGAGAACGAGACAAAATAATCTGTTGAGCTGAACTTTGATTAGTCAAATTTCCTTCAACAACAAAGTAATTATCCGAAATAGGACTAGGTAAGTTAACTACCTCCTCACAAGACGTTAAAGCAATCAGCAAAACTAGTATGAAATAAGGCTTCATCTTAGAAGGAAAAATTATAGGTGACGGCAGGAACAAATGAACCTATGATAGATAATTGTACAGCTTCTGTTTGTATCGAATTATCTTCGTTTGGTCTAGTGTAAATGGAAAAAGGATTTTTCCTGTTATACAAATTGTATACGGAGAAAACCCACTCGGAAGTACCTTTTCCAAATAAGGCTTTCTTATTTTTCTTAGTAGCAGAAATATCTAATCGATGATAATCAGGGACACGAATATTTCCACGTGTACCTGGTATGGTTTGAGGGTAGGCGATGCCATCAAAAACATATTTTTGGGCTGGAACCGTATAAGGAACTCCAGAAATATAGGCGAAATTTGCGCCAAATGACCATTTATCAGAAAGCGAATATTGACCTACTAAATTTAATGTATGGGTTCGATCATACCGATTTGCATACCATTGATTATTATTTAGGCCCTCTATTTTGCGTTCTGTTCTTGCTAAGGTATAACTTGCCCATCCCGTTAATTTTCCCACATTCTTTTTTAAGAAAAACTCGATTCCATAAGCTCTCCCATCACCAAATAATAAGTCTTTTTCAAAAAAGGGATTTAGAAATAAATTAGCTCGGTCAGCATAATCAATCTGATTTTGCATGTCTTTGTAATACACTTCGATGGAGGATTCATAATTATTTCCTTCAGACCCAAAATTCTTAAAGAATCCTAAAGCCACCTGATCCACTATCTGAGGTTTTATATTATTAGTGGATGATGTCCAAACATCCAATGGCGTAGATGCAGCTGTATTTGACATTAAATGAATGTATTGAGCCAATCGATTATAACTTAGCTTCAAAGAGGTGGTCTCATTCCCCGTTAAATTCAACGCAAACCGTGGTTCCCAATTCCCATAAGAAGCTACTACAGATTCAGGATCTGTTTGATTAATTTTCAATACATAACCCGATGGATTTTCTGTGCTAATGGGAACTGGAATACGATCATAATATTCACCGTTCAAGCTTTTATAGTCATAATGCGAATAGCGAACTCCATATTGAACTGTCAACCTTGAGTTGAGTTTCCAATCATGCCCAATGTAGGTAGATGCTTCGATCCCACGTTTATTAGCTTGGCCAAATTGCCTTTTCTCTCCATTCGAAGTAGCATTGGCTTTTCCAGGCGTAAAATCATACGATAGCAATTGGCCTCCAAAACTGATCGTATTATCAGGTCTTACATAATAAGTGAAATCTGGTTTGATACTCAGGTTCTCTATGTTAGATGTCCATTTAAAAGAATCATTGGGGCGCTTATTTTCAATATCAGAATCTAACATGTAATCGTAATTACTGTAGAAGGCTGTCGCATTTAAAAATAACTTATTCGAGAAAACATGATTCCAACGAGTAGTCAGGGTCGTATTTCCCCAATCAAAACCAAACCCGGTCCCAAAAACGTCGCGTCCAAAATAACCCGACATGAAAACCGTATTCTTTGAGTTGATAGTATAGTTAACTTTGGCCGTCAAGTCATAGAAGTTAAAAGCCGCATTGGCATTATTTCCTGTCAAAAAAGGTTTTGCCAAAATATCAATATACGAACGTCGTGCAGCCACGATAAAAGAGGCTTTATCTTTCACAATAGGTGCTTCAATGGACAGACGGGAGAAAATAACACCAATTCCGCCATTCACTTCCAGCTTCTTCGCATTGCCCTCCTTCATTTTTACGTCTAAAATAGAAGAAGCACGACCACCATACATGGCAGGAATACCCCCTTTAAACAACTTAACATCCTTTACTGCATCTGGATTAAAAACAGAGAAAAAACCAAATAAATGGGATGAATTATATACCGGAGCGTCGTCTAATAAGACTAAATTTTGATCTACACCGCCACCACGAACATTAAAGCCGGAAGCTCCCTCTCCCACCGTAGAAACCCCTGGTAATAATTGAATGGCACGAACTAAATCTACTTCCCCTAAAAGGGCAGGAATTTTTCGTATCGTTTTAATATCAACCTTATTTACAGACATCTCAATGCCTCTAACGTTCTCATCATTTGCGCGTGCTTTGACAATAACTTCTGCTAATTCTTGCGAATCAGCTACCAATTCAACGGACAATTCTTGAGACTTAGCAGCTACGACAATCTCTTGCTCGCGCTTCTTAAAACCAGAAGAGGAGAATAGTAAAGTATACTTGCCTAAGGGAAGTGTTAAACTATAAAATCCGTACGTATTCGTTACGTTACCTGTTTTAAGCTCTTTTACATAAACACTCGCACCAATAAGTCCTTCTCCACTTGCAGCCTCTTTTACATAGCCACTAATGGTTGATTTCTGGGCTTGTAATAACCCAGACAAGAGCAGAAAAATAAATAGTAGGAGTTTGCGCATCAGTTTAAAAACCCAAAGATACGGGAATTGTTTTGCCTTGAAGTTAAATTATGATAAATGGAAAATGTACATTATAAATGACAATCAGTAATATAATTCCGATATACGAAAATTAATTAAATTTTATTTACATTTGTCCAAAACCTATCAACTTATGGATCTAAAAGTATTCGGACAGATCATTCGTGAAAAACGAAATGCTATCGGCTTAAAACAAGAAGAACTCAGCCAACAAAGTGGTGTGGCGATAAAAACCATACACAGCATTGAATTAGGCAAAGGCAATCCTGCCTTAAAAACCATTTTGCGTATTTTCGAAATACTGGCTCTCGATTTATTAATCGTAGCTTCTAAAAACACCAAAAAATAAGATCATGGAACAAGAAATTAGCTTTGAACGCATTCCTACACATATTTTTTCAGATTCTGACTTAGCCTCTAAATCAGTTGCGAAAGAAATTGCGGATCTTATTCGCAAAAATAACCTAGCTGGTAAACCAAGTATTTTAGGCCTCGCCACCGGCTCATCGCCTAAAAAAGTATACCAAGAATTAATCAGAATTCACCGAGAAGAAGGCTTGAGCTTCAAAGATGTGATCACCTTTAATTTGGATGAATACCATCCAATGGAGCCTGATTCAATTCAAAGTTATGTTCGTTTTATGAAGGAACAACTCTTTGATCACATTGATATACCGGTAACAAATTACCACTTACCTGATGGAACTTTGGCTTTAGAAAAAATTCCTGAGTTTTGCCGGGACTACGAAGCCAAGATCGAACGACTAGGTGGGTTCGATTATTACTTATTGGGAATAGGACGAAATGGACACATTGGTTTTAACGAACCTGGTTCCACCATCAATTCGAAAACACGTTTAATGACGTTGGACATCGCAACGAAGATCGATGCTTCACCAGATTTTGGAGGCTTACAAAAAGTGCCCAAAAAAGCTATCACGCTAGGTATCGACAGCATTATGAAGTCGAAGAAGATCGTTCTACTGGCTTGGGGAGAACACAAAGCGGAAAGTGTTGCCAAAGCTGTGGAAGGACCGGTAACCTCTGATATCCCAGCTTCCTACCTACAATTACATCCGAATGCATCGTTCATTTTAGATGAAACGGCAGCTTCGATGTTAACACGGATTAAAACTCCGTGGGTAGTGGACTCGGTGACTTGGGATCGCAATATGATCAAGAAGGCCGTAACCCACCTTTCCTTGACCTTACAAAAGCCTGTATTAAAACTAACTTCGAAAGATTATAACGAGCAAGGTTTATCCGAACTTCTATCTTTGTATGGACAAGCCTATGAGATCAACATCGAAGTTTTCAACTATTTACAGCATACCATCACCGGCTGGCCAGGTGGAAAACCGAACGCAGACGATACCCATCGCCCTGAACGTGCCTTCCCTGCAAAGAAAAAAGTATTAATCTTTAGTCCACACCCCGATGACGACATTATTTCTATGGGTGGAACTTTCCAACGTCTGCATGACCAAGGACATGATGTCCATGTGGCCTACCAAACGACCGGAAACATCGCGGTAGCGGACGATGAGGCGCTTCGTTTCGCCGAATTCGTAGTCGACTTTAACGAAAAATTCGAAAGCCCAAACGCCAAAGCGAACCGGATCTACAAGGAGGCAATTAAATTCCTCAAGAATAAACCAGATTCAGAAATTGATATTCCGGCAGTGAGAGAAATCAAAGGCTTAATCCGAAAAGGAGAGGCAAAGAATACCTGTCGCTTCGTGGGTATCAAAAAAGAAAACGCACACTTCTTAGAAATGCCATTCTATGAAACCGGAACCATTCGCAAGAAACCCATCGGGGAAAAGGATATTAAAATCGTCATGGACCTCATCGAGGAAATACAACCTCAACAGATTTATGCCGCTGGCGATTTAGCCGATCCACATGGCACACATAAGGTTTGTTTAGATGCTATTTTAGAAGCTGTAACACGACTGAAACACCGGGAATACATGAAGAACTGCTGGGTTTGGTTGTATAAAGGTGCCTGGGCAGAATGGGATATCGACCAAATCGAAATGGCCGTACCTATGTCACCAGATCAAGTATTTAAAAAGAGAATGGGTATTTTCAAGCACCAGTCTCAAAAAGATGGGGTCGTCTTCCAGGGAGATGATTCAAGGGAGTTTTGGCAACGCGCAGAAGAAAGAAACCGAGCAACGGCTTCTATCTACAACGCGCTAGGCCTAGCGGAATATGAGGCTATGGAAGCCTTCGTACGCTGGAAATTCTAATCTTATTTTAACGCAGCAAAAAGGATCTCCGCGGCATGCTTCGCATGCCGCTTCGTGCCGTCATGAATTTGATGACGGCAGCTGGTTCCCGACGCGACGATATCAACCTCAACCGGCTGTGACCGCACGGTAGGGAACAATACCAGTTCCCCTATCTGCATGGACAAATCATAATGCTCTTTCTCGTAACCAAATGATCCAGCCATTCCACAACATCCAGATGGAATTAATTGTACCTCAAAGTTTTCTGGCAAGGACAGCGCCTTCTTCGCTGCCACCAGCGAAGAGATCGCTTTCTGCTGGCAGTGGCCATGTAATTTCATCAATTTCTTCTCCGAGCTAAATGCCTTCGAAGTAATACGCTTCGCATCCGCCTCTCTCGCGATAAATTCTTCTAGCAATAAGGTGTTTTTCGCTAATTCCTGCGCCTTTTCTACCCATTCATCCGAGACTAAATCAGGATATTCATCGCGGAAGGTTAAAATAGCAGACGGCTCAATACCCACTAAAGGCGTATTTTCTGAGATTAACGATGACCACAAGCGCACATTTTGCATGGCTAATACGCGTGCTTCGTCCAACATTCCTTTGGACAAATAGGCTCTTCCAGAAATCGGATGTGGAATCGTCCTTACCTCATAACCTAAGCGCTCGAGCAATAAAACAGCCGTGCGACCAATTTCTGCGTCGTTAAAATTGGTGAACTCATCCACAAACAAGTAAACCGACTTCTCCTGTATAGGGGAAGAACGCACCTTTAACCAAGACCACAAAGTCTGTTTCGCCATCAATGGCATGGTGCGATCTGGGTGAAAACCCACTAAAGCATTCGAAATACGTCGAATCGCGGGGGTACCCATCACTACATTGTACAAGAAAGGTACGTAAGAGGCAATATTTGAAAGTTTGGCAAAATTCCCTACTAACCAAGAACGTAGAGGAAGTCCCTTTTCTTTTTGGTACTGATACAAGAACTCCATTTTCAATTTAGCCACATCCACGTTAGAAGGGCATTCTGCCTTGCAGCCTTTACAAGCTAGGCAAAGATCCATTACCTCTTTAATCTCTTCATGAGCGAAGCGATTAGGCTGCTCTGAACGCGTTAAAAATTCGCGTAGAATGTTCGCTCGGGCACGAGTAGTCTCTTTTTCATTTCTAGTCGCCATAAAAGATGGACACATCGTCCCTCCTGAAATAGGCGTCTTCCGGCAATCACCAGAGCCATTACATTGCTCAGCATGTTGCAATACATCTTGATCCGTGTAGCGAAAGGCCGTATTAAATTCAGGCGTTTTTTGTCCGGCTTCATAACGCAAAAAGGTATCCATCGGAGGCGTATCCACGATTTTGTTTGGATTAAAGATACCTTTCGGATCCCACCAAGACTTCAGCTCCCGCATTAATTGGTAATTCTCCTCGCCCACCATCCAAGGGATAAATTCCCCCCTCAAACGACCATCCCCATGTTCTCCGGAAAGTGAACCCTTGTACTTCTTTACTAAACGAGCGATCTCCTCCGCAATGTGGCGGAATTGCTGGTGCCCTTCCTTCGTCTTCAAATTAATGATGGGACGCAAATGCAATTCACCTGATCCTGCGTGCGCATAATGCACGCAATACAGATTATTGGCCTGTAAAATCTCATTGAATTCGGCGATAAAGGCAGGCAAGTCGTTTACATCCACCGCCGTATCTTCAATCACAGCAACCGCTTTCTCATCACCAGGAAGGTTAGACAAAAGCCCCAAACCAGCCTTACGCAAGTCCCAAACCTTCTTCACATCACCTCCCGTCACGAACGGAAAATGGTAGCCTAAACCCGCTTTGCGCATCGCTGCTTCACAAGCTTTAGCTTGAGAGGCTAAATCTTCTGCCGAATCTGAACGTAATTCTACAACCAAAATCGCTCCAGGGTCCCCTTCGACAAAGAATCGATTCTGACGTTGTTCAGGATTAGCCTTCGTACACTCTAATATATAATGATCCATCAACTCAGAAGCAGATGGATTGAATTGCAAGGCGATTAAATTAGCTCTTAAAGCTTCATCAATCGTATTAAAGTGTCCACAAACCAAACCCAAATGAGCTGGCGGCAACACATCTACATGTAACTTAATACGTGTGGCAAAGCACAAGGTTCCTTCTGACCCACTGATCAATGAACAGAAATTAAAAGGCGCGTCTGTCTGCTCAAAAGCATTCGTATGCAACAGCATATCCACGGCATAGCCCGTATTACGACGATCAATGCTTGGTTTCGGAAACTCCTCCGTGATATTTTTCTGGTGCTTCGGATCGGACAAGGCGGCTAAGGTCTTTTCATAAATCCCGTGCAAGCGCGATCCTTTTTCCAGCGTTTTAATCGTTTCAAAAGGATCTTCCGCCTTAAAATGAACTGGCGTACCATCCGAAAGAAATCCTTCCACCTCTAACACGTGATCCCTCGTGGAACCATACACCACCGAATTAGAACCGCAGGAGTTATTTCCCACCATTCCTCCGATCATCGCGCGATTTGCAGTAGATGTCTCAGGACCAAAAAACAAACCGTGTTTCTTCAACTCCACATTGAGTACATCCCGCACTACTCCTGGTTCTACCCAAACATAGGACTCTGCTTGATTCACCTCTAAAATTCGGCAGAAAAACTTGGATACATCCACCACTAGACCTTCACCTACTACTTGACCAGCTAATGAGGTCCCAGCTGTACGTGGAATTAATGGGATGGAATGCTTATCCGCAAATCGAATGATTTTCTCTAAATCCTCCTGCGTCTCTGGAATCACTACCCCTAAAGGCATCTCCCGATAGGCTGATGCATCTGTGGCATACAAGGTCTTCATCACGGTATCCGTGTGAAGCGACCCTTGCAAGGTGCTGCCTAATGTGGATAAAAGAGATTCAGTGATTTGAGTCGACATGTTTTATTTCTTAAGCTGCAATTTACACAAAGCGCTGATTAGTAGCAATTGAGCCACAATATAAGTACTCATTACCACCGTAGATATCCCCGGAAAAGAAAAATAAAACTTTCCAAAAGCCAAAACACTATCAGATACCACAAATAAAAATGCGCCCCAGACGATCATTTGATTTCGTAAACGAATGGCAAAATACAGCATCGATCCCAGCGCAAACGCATACAAGGTCACCGGAATCTTCATCCCACCCGCTAAATGTGGGTTTAAAAAAGCTAAAAACGAGAACACATAAATAAGTACACCAGCTAAAGGCTTTCGCGCATAGACAGGCACCCAAGCCTCCTCAGAAGCTTGTTTTGCGAATAGGCGAATATAGCTCAATTGCATAATCAAAAAGGATCCTAAGCCTAGCTGAAAATACAGTGGACTATCACCTGGGAGCATTAAAAACACATCCCCTAGCAAAGCAAAAATGGCCGTAAAGAAAAGCGCCGGTCTCGGATTTTCCATGGCGATATGTCCCATTAGGAGAATCAAAAGCAAGGGTTTCGACACATATCTAATCTCCGGGAAATTCGAAAATAAGATAGGGGACAATAATTCTACGATGGCATCAAGCCAGAACAATTTTATGAATATGTTTTTCATCTGTGTCTTTTTTAAAAAGCAAAAAGTCACTCAACAGTAAGGGCTGAGTGACTTTTCATTAATTAATAGCAGGTGTGTATCAAGATCCGCAAGCCTCACATGCCTCTGGGTTATCCAAAGAGCAAGTCATATCTGCTTTATTTTGTTCTGCACTGTTATCAAAGCTAGCTGCCGCTGCTTTCGCTGCTGCCTCTGAGTACACTAATTCAGTTTCGTTCACTAAATTCGTTTGCTCGATAGCTGGCTCTGCTTGTTTTTCCACAGTAAACTTGATGGCATCCGTTGCTGCTTTCGTACGTAAGTAATACATACCTGTTTTCAAGCCTAGCTTCCAAGCGTGGAAGTGCATCGAAGTTAATTTACCGAAGTTCACATCTTGGATGTGGATATTTAAGCTTTGAGACTGGCAAATGTACGCTCCACGATCTGCAGCCATCTCTAGGATAGTCTTTTGCTTGATCTCCCAAACCGTTTTGTACAAATCCTTCAAGTTTTGAGGAATTTCCGGAATGTTTTGAACGGATCCATTCGCGATGATCAATTTGTTCTTCATGGAATCATTCCACAAGTTTAACTTGATCAAGTCTTTCAACAAGTGCTTGTTAACGATCGCAAATTCACCCGATAATACACGACGAGCGTAGATATTAGAAGTATATGGTTCGAAACATTCGTTGTTACCAAGGATCTGGCTAGTAGAAGCCGTAGGCATAGGAGCAACTAATAAAGAGTTACGCACGCCGTTCTCTACTACTTTCGTACGTAAATCTTCCCAATCCCAGTTTCCTGAAGATGGAGTCACGTTCCACATATCGAATTGGAATACACCTTTCGAGATAGGAGAACCTTCCCAAGTAGAATAAGGACCTTCTACTTTTGCTAATTCCATCGATGTTTCCATCGCTGCGAAATAGATGGTTTCGAAGATGTCTTTGTTCAATTGTTGCGCCTCCTCAGATTCAAACGGCATGCGTAACAAGATGAACACGTCAGCTAATCCTTGAACCCCTAAACCGATAGGACGGTGACGTAGGTTCGAGTTTTCTGCCTCTTTAACTGGGTAATAGTTTACATCGATGATCTTATTCAAATTGCGTGTCGCAATCTTCGTCACATCGTATAATTTCTTGTGATCGAAACGTAAAACACCGTTTTCGTCCGCATTCACATATTTAGGCAAGGCTAAAGAAGCTAGGTTACAAACCGCTACCTCGTCTTTCGCTGTATACTCTATGATCTCTGTACATAAGTTCGAAGACTTGATTGTACCTAAGTTCTTTTGGTTTGATTTATTGTTCGCGTGGTCTTTGAACAACATGTATGGCGTCCCTGTCTCTGTTTGAGATTCTAATACCTTAAACCATAATTCTTGTGCTTTTACAACTGTACGAGCTTTACCAGCTAATTCGTATTTCTCATACAAAGCTTCGAATTCAGCTCCGTGTGTATCCGCTAAACCTGGACACTCGTGAGGGCAGAATAGAGACCACTCTTCGTTATTCTCTACACGCTTCATGAATAAATCTGGAATCCAAAGGGCGTAGAACAAATCACGCGCACGCATTTCTTCTTTACCGTGGTTCTTCTTCAATTCTAAGAATTCGAACACATCTGCGTGCCATGGCTCTAAGTAGATCGCAAAGCTTCCTTTACGCTTTCCACCCCCTTGATCCACGTAACGAGCTGTATCGTTGAATACGCGTAACATTGGGATAATACCATTCGAAGTACCATTTGTACCCTTGATATAAGAGCCTGTAGCACGGATGTTGTGGATGCTTAATCCAATACCTCCAGCAGACTGTGATATCTTAGCCGTTTGCTTTAATGTATCGTAGATTCCTTCGATCGAATCATCCTGCATAGTAAGCAAGAAACAAGACGACAGTTGAGGCTTCGGAGTACCTGCGTTAAATAGGGTCGGAGTCGCGTGAGTGAACCAACGCTCAGACAGTAAATTATAGGTCTCAATAGCAGCTGCAATATCTTTTTTGTGGATACCTACCGCCACACGCATTAACATGTGTTGAGGACGTTCTGCGATTTGACCATCTAGCTTTAATAGATAGGACTTCTCTAGGGTCTTAAATCCGAAGTAGTCATAACCAAAGTCACGGTCATAGATGATTGCCTCATCTAGTTCTACCGCATTGTTTTTAATGATGTCATATACTTCTTTCGAAAGAAGAGCCGCATTTTGGTTTGTCTTGGGATCGATGTACGTAAACAAACGCTTCATTGTAGCCGAGAAGGACTTCAACGTGTTCTTGTGCAAGTTAGAAACAGCGATACGAGCCGCTAGAACCGCATAATCTGGGTGTTTTGTCGTCAAAGAGGCAGCTGTTTCAGCCGCTAAATTATCAAGTTCAGTTGTCTTAACGCCATCAAACAAACCAGTGATCACTTTTCTGGCAACCTCTAGCGGCTGAACAAAAAATGGATCTAAGCTGTAACTCAGCTTTTCAATTCTGGCGGTGATTTTGTCAAACTTTACTGATTCGCGACGACCGTCTCTTTTTACTACGTACATGTGTATCTATCTATTATTATTTAAAACTCGTATTCTATATAAATGTTTAAACCTAACAACAACAAAAAAGCAGACAATAGATTCCCTGCGTTAAGAGAATTTTTTTCTTAGCTTTTGGACTCTTTTTGCGCTAACAAATTGAGTGTGTGGCGGTTTTGTTTTTATGCTTTCATGAACCAAAAATTGAAGCATCTTTGGCTGATTGTGCTCTTGGTAAAATTAGAAAAAAAGCACGCTCCGTGCAAACTATTTTTGACCTGAAAAAAAGAAAAAAAAAGGTCGTATTTGAAATGCCACATGCAAACCCCCGTCACTCAATTCATTAGCCGTATTGCACCTTAGAAAAATGCTATAAAATATTTTTTGGAAAAATTTAACGCCAAAAAAACGGATGAAATTCCCCAAAATTTTGTCAAAGAAAATAGTTGGAAAATAAAATACATTCTGTAATTTTGCATCCCTTATTGTAGGGTCCAAATATCCCCTTTGGAAAACTTAATTTAAACGGGACGGCAGGGAATCGTCTATTATCCATTATCATGAAAAAAGATATCCACCCAGAATACAAAGAAGTTGTATTTCACGATCTATCAGCTGATTACAAGTTTTTAACTCGTTCATGTGTTGCTACTACGGAGACAACAGAATTCGAAGGAGCTACTTACCCAGTATACAAACTAGAGGTTTCATCTCAATCTCACCCATTCTATACAGGTAAGAACGTATTGTTAGATACAACAGGACGTGTGGACAAATTCAACAAGCGTTACGCGAAGTAATTTTCCTACCGCCTATACGAAAAGCCTTCTTCCATCTTTTGGGGGAAGGCTTTTTTTATCCTAGATTTGTCCTATGCAGCT
>CAILUB010000087.1 GCA_903837305.1 uncultured Cytophagaceae bacterium | reverse complement strand
TTGTTATTTAATATTTACGCAAATAAATAGTAATTTCACGAAATTAAAATTTTACTAAATGAATATTCACGAATATCAAGCGAAAGAAATCTTAAAAGGTTACGGAGTGCGCATTCAAGAAGGAATTGTCGTTGACTCAGTGGACCACGCTATTTCTGCCGCTGAGCAATTAAAAGCTCAAACTGGTACAGGATGGTTTGTTGTTAAAGCTCAAATTCATGCGGGTGGCCGTGGAAAAGGGGGCGGTGTTAAACTAGCAAAAAACTTAGATGAAGTAAAAGAGCGCGTTTCTCAAATTTTGGGAATGCAATTAATTACGCACCAAACTGGTCCTGAAGGAAAGAAAGTTAACAAGGTTTTGATCTCTGAGGATGTATACTATCCAGGTGATTCTGAGCCGAAAGAATACTATTTATCGATCTTATTAGACCGCGCAAAGGCTTGCAATGTGATCATGGCAAGTACAGAAGGTGGAATGGATATCGAAGAAGTGGCTGAACATAGCCCTGAAAAGATCATCAAGGAGTGGATCGACCCACGTGTTGGTCTTCAAGATTTCCAAGCACGTAAGGTTGCCTTTGCTTTAGGTTTAAGTGGTGTCGCTTTGAAAGAGATGGTTAAATTCATCCAATCATTGTATCGTGCCTATGTCGAGACTGATTCATCTATGTTTGAAATCAATCCAGTGTTGAAGACATCTGATGATAAAATCTTAGCAGTAGATGCCAAAGTAAACTTAGATGATAACGCTTTATTCCGTCACAAAGACTTAGCGGTTTTACGTGATATCGAAGAAGAGGATCCATTAGAAGTAGAAGCATCTGAAAATGATCTTAACTACGTTAAATTAGATGGTAACGTAGGTTGCATGGTGAACGGAGCTGGTTTAGCGATGGCTACCATGGATATTATTAAATTATCTGGTGGCGATCCCGCTAACTTCCTTGATGTAGGGGGTGGAGCAAACGCGAAAACAGTAGAAGCTGGTTTCCGCATTATCCTTCAAGATCCTAATGTGAAAGCAATTTTGATCAATATCTTCGGTGGTATCGTTCGTTGTGATCGCGTTGCAAATGGGGTGGTAGAAGCGTACAAAAACATTGGTGAGATTAATATCCCTATCATTGTTCGTCTACAAGGAACAAATGCAGAAGAAGGTGCTGCGATCATTAATAACTCTGGCTTGAAAGTATTCTCAGCTGTTTTATTAAAAGATGCCGCTCGTTTAGTATCAGAAGTATTGAAATAAGCCATGAAAATTATTTGCATCGGTCGTAATTACGTAGATCATATTACTGAATTATCGAATGAAAGGCCTACTGAACCGGTGGTCTTCTTAAAGCCTGATACGGCTTTAATAGATGCAAATAGTCACTTTTACTATCCTAAATTCTCCTCTGATGTTCATTACGAACTAGAGCTAGTATTTAGGATAGGCAAAGTGGGCAAAAATATTGAAGCAAAATTTGCACACAAGTACATCGATTTTTACGGCTTAGGTATTGACTTTACAGCTAGAGATGTACAGAGTAAATTAAAGGAAAAAGGACTTCCTTGGGAAAAAGCCAAAGCCTTTAATGGTTCTGCCTTTGTTAGTGCAATGCAGCCTTTTGAACCTTCCATTTTGGAAAACCCTATTCACTTTACGTTGCACAAAAACGGAACATTAGTTCAAGATGGAAATTCTGAATTGATGATTTGGAATGTAGCAGAACTGATTGAAGAAGTCTCCAAATATTTTACGCTAAAGACAGGTGATTATATTTTTACCGGAACACCTGCGGGTGTAGGCCCTGTGGCCATCGGAGATGTATTGACAGGGTCATTAGAGGGTTCTCCCTTATTTGAATTAGCTATCTCATAATATGAAACTACAAATAGGTAATGCAGCTCCTACCATATCCATGGTAGACTCTGACGGAAACAATTTTGCTATCCCTAGTGGAAAGAAAATAGTCATGTATTTTTATCCCAAGGATAATACACCCGGTTGTACTGCTCAGGCCTGCAATCTGAATGAAAATCTAGATGCACTTCAAGCCAAAGGTTTTCAAGTAGTAGGAGTAAGTATTGATACCAATGCCTCTCACACGAAGTTTAAAGCAAAATACAATTTAGCTTTTCCTCTTTTATCTGATCCTGAACATCAATTAGCGGAAGCTTTTGGCGTGTGGGTAGAGAAATCGATGTACGGGAAGCAATATATGGGAGTAGCTAGAACTACTTTCATCATCGACGAAAACGGAATTATTATTGACATTATCGAAAAGGTGGATACAAAGAACCACAGTTCTCAAATTCACTAATCACCTACCATGCAAACACAAGAAATACAAAAAATCAGCTCTCAGGTTCGTAGAGACATTTTAAGAATGGTTCACGGTTGCCAGTCCGGTCACCCAGGTGGATCATTAGGTTGTACAGATCTTTTAGTGGATCTGTATTTTAGCACGATGAATCTGAAAACAGATGCTGCCGGAAAAGTAGTGTTTGATATGGATGGAACAAATGAAGATTTATTCTTCTTGTCGAATGGACACATTTCTCCATTAATCTACAGTGTGTTAGCTCGTCGGGGTTATTTCCCTACGGCTGAATTAGCTACATTTAGAAAAATTGACACACGTCTTCAAGGTCACCCTACGCCACACGAACATTTAGAAGGTATTCGTATCGCGTCAGGATCTTTAGGACAAGGTCTTAGTGTAGCTATTGGTGCTGCACAAGCAAAAAAATTAAATGGCGACAAGTCTACCGTTTTCTGTTTAATGGGTGATGGCGAGCAAAATGAAGGCCAAGTATGGGAAGCTGCGATGTATGCTCCTCATCACAAGGTGGACAATTTGATCGCCTTCATTGATGAAAATGGGCAGCAAATTGATGGTCCTACAGAGAAAGTAATGAGCAACCGTGACTTAGAAGCGAAATACAAAGCATTCGGATGGAATGTGATGCGCATGGACGGTAATAATGCGGAGGATATTCAAAATACATTGAATAAGGCCAAAGCGGAGTTAGGAAAAGGATCTCCTATCATGATTATCATGAAAACGGAAATGGGTGCTGGTGTAGACTTTATGATGTATTCTCACAAATGGCATGGTGTAGCACCTAATGATCAACAATTACAAGACGCATTAGCGCAATTAGAAGAAACTTTAGGCGATTATTAATAAAATAGAAATGGCATTATTTACCTACGAAACAAAAAAGGATACACGCTCGGGTTTTGGAGCTGGTATGGAGTATTTAAGTCAGCATAACCCTAAAGTGGTCGCATTATGCGCTGATTTGATTGGTTCATTGAAATTAGAAGGTTTTATCAAAAATAGCCCAGAGCGTTTTTTCCAAACAGGTATCGCAGAAGCGAATATGATTGGTATCTCAGCAGGTTTAACGTTAGGAGGTTTTATTCCCTACGCAACTACCTTTGCTAATTTTGGAACAGGTCGTGTTTACGACCAAATCCGTCAATCTGTTGCCTATTCAGGAAAGAACGTGAAGATTTGTTGCTCACACGCTGGTTTAACACTAGGAGAGGATGGAGCAACGCACCAGATTTTGGAAGATATCGGTTTAATGAAAATGTTACCAGGAATGGTAGTAATCAATCCATGTGATTATAATCAAACAAAGGCTGCTACAATTGCCATTGCAGATTATTAAGGCCCGGTATATTTACGTTTTGGTCGTCCAGTCGTTCCAGTTTTTACGCCTGAAGATCAAAAGTTTGAAATCGGTAAAGCCTTACATTTAGTAAAAGGAACTGATGTAACTATTTTAGCAACTGGACACTTAGTATGGGAGGCAATTCAAGCAGCTGAAGCTTTA
>CAILUB010000086.1 GCA_903837305.1 uncultured Cytophagaceae bacterium | reverse complement strand
TTAATCGTGCGATCAATCATAGTTGTCAATAAAGTATACAACACGTAAGCAATGATACCCACAATCAATCCAGATGCTGAAGTCACCATTTTCTCATAAATACCACCGGCAATTGTTGAAATATCAATTTTATTGGAAATTGAGATGTTGTGGAACGTACGAATCATACCGGTAACTGTACCTAAGAATCCAAACATGGGAGCGATACGTGCGATAGCACTTAGAATACCTAAATTCTTCTCCATATTATAGATTTCGACTTTGGCCTTATTCTCAATCGCCGCTTCGATATCACGGATAGGAGAACCTAAACGAGATAAACCTTTTTCTAAAAGTTTAGCAATTGGATAGGAAGTCGCTTTACAGAAATTAATCGCTCCTTGTACGTTACCTGCTTGCAACATATCATGAATCTTGTGCAAGAAATCCTCGTCTAATTTAGCCGTCTTGCGGATATACAAATAACGTTCAATGAACAAGAATACGGCTGCTGCGAATAAGAAGCCGATCGGATACATGACATATCCCCCTTTTCCTAATAAGTCCAATACAGAAAACTCTTCCACTACTACTTTCGTAACTTCTTGAACAGGAGCCGAATTAACAATGGAATCTGCCATAGCTGCAGTAGAATCGACGGTCACTGTACCCGCCTGAAGTAAAATAGTTGCTAATGAAAAAGCCATATGAAGGGGTTGATTAATCTTATTAACTACAAGTTTACAATTTTTTTTTCAAATTCTACGGTTGGTTTGATGGATTTTGGAGTTCCGTAAACCAAAAGCCTTCCTTTAAACTATACGACGAAAACCAAAGCTCCTTAATCTCCAATTCACGCAAAACTTTCTCCACTAAAAAAGTAGCATAAGGAAATATACTTGCTCTAAATGCTTTCATTCCTGGATAACCCACTCGCTCTTCATACGCTAAAGCATCTAGGTTAGTCTTATGTTGTAAAAAAACAGCTAAATTCAATTCACAAGAGGCAGGCGCATAACCCGATCTATTCTCTAAATCAAATATCGTTTCAAAGGCACCAGCGGCTCCAATTAATACACTGGGTGGATACAGGCGACACGCATCAAAAAGCGGAATCATTTCATTCGATACATACGCATTTAAATCAGTTACAATAGATAAATCAAACTCATTACCTTCGGAAAAAAGTGACTTTAATCGCAATCCACCTAACTCTAAACTTACCCGATATCGTACCTGGTGACCTTTAAATAAAATGAATTCCACACTTCCACCTCCAATATCCATCACCAGACTCGTTTTCTCCCAACGTTCTGGCAAGGAATTTCGTATACCCTTATAGATATAACCTGCTTCCTGGATTCCATTGATGATTTGAATGTGGATGCCTAATTCCTGAAGAACCCGATGAATAAAAACTTCTGCATTCGAGGCTCGACGAAGTATACTCGTACCAATAGCGTAGAAATTTTCCAGATTGCCTCCTTTAGACAGAAAAACCTGCCTAAACTCAATCAAACAAGCGATCGCCCGATCTATTGCATCTGCTTGCAAAATCACCTCTTCCATAGCCCCCTTCCCTAAACCAACTGGCCGTTGTAAGTGCTCCTCCACTCGAAATTCAGAAAGCGGGGATATTAATAATTGAAACGTATTGGTACCGAGGTCCGCAATGGCGCAGATTTTTGACATTATCAGGTGTTTGGAACAAAATTAAGCCGAAAAGGCGTTCAAGAATAAATATTATTCATTATTTTAGTGAAAATGTATCCCGAAAAATGCTAGATCCCGAATTCGACGAGAATAAAGAAGACATCCAAGCTTCTGTTCAACGCTACGAGAACATGTTGAATCAGCAAGAAAACGCGTTTTTCGATGCAGAGACGTTGGAACAAATCGCCGAACATTACTTTGTGCAATCCCGTTTTGACCAAGCCTTAGAGGCTGTTAATTTAGGACTTAGCCATTTCAACTATTCTTTAGAGTTAATTACGCTGAAAGCCCAAATTTTGGGGGAAATGCAAAAGCCTGAAGAGGCCATGGAATTGATTGAAAATTCTATTCTATTGTTTCCCAATGACATCGAATTAACCCTAGTGAAAGGCTATTTATTGAGCCAAATGGGGCAACATGAAGAATCCATCCAACTATTTTTAGCCTCTTTAGATCGAACAGAAGAAAAAGACGAAGTCTATTTCCGCATCGGCTTGAGCTACCAAGCCTGGGGGAAACCTAGGGAAGCAGTAGATATGTTAAAGAAGTGTTTGGAATTAAATTCGGAAAACGAAAATGCACTAGTCGAACTCGCAAATTGTTTGGATGAAATTGGTAAAATCGAGGAAAGTATCCCCTATTACAAACAATTCATTGATGCTGATCCCTTTTCATTTACGGCGTGGTACAATTTAGGTATAGCCTATTCTAAGCTGAAGCAGTTTGAAAAAGCAATCGATGCCTATGAATATTCCCTTGCTATAGAACCTACTTTTGGGTCTTCCCTATTCAATTTAGGGAATACCTACATGAACATTCAGGAATACGTAAAAGCGGAGGAATCCTATCAACTTTGCTTAAAATACGACGATCCGAATCCGGAATTATATTGCTGTTTAGGGGCTAGCATTGAACGCCAGCGCCGTTTTGATGAGGCTTTAACTCACTATAAGGAGGCAATAAAGGTCGATCCACTTTGGGATGAGGGCTATTATGGTTTAGCCGTTTGTTTGACTGAAATGGACAAATGGTTTGAGGCCTTGCATTTCTTGAAAAAAGCGCTAAAATTAAATGACACGAATCCACTGTATTGGACAGGATTAGCGGATGTAGAGGCCTATTTAGGCAATCCCGTTTCTTCTGATGAGGCTTATGCCAAATCCGTAGACTTAGATTCCTTCTTCGCTCCTACTTGGGTTAAATGGGCGCAATTGCACTATGACCTAAATGATTTCGAAAAGTGTGCAGAAATTATGCTTTCTGCCATCGATGAATTGCCAGAAGAAGCAGACTTATATTACCGCGCAGCCATTTTTTTAATAAAAGCAGGACAATTCAAAGAGGCCTTTCACTTCTTAGAATCAGGGCTATTATTAGACTATGATAAACACGAAATTATTTTCGAGTATTTCCCCAATATGGAAACACAAAAGGCTATTTACAAGTTAATTCAGCAATACAAGAAATAATTTTTGCCGTTCATCATTTTATCAGTTCCACTCATTCAAATAATTTCTAATTTTCTAATCTAAAACAAAATACCCTATGAAGAAAATTATTCTATCGGGTTTACTGCTTTGTCTATTGCAACCTGCAATGGCTCAGCCTAAACCCACTCCAACCACACCAAAGGCATCCGCTAGCCTACCTATACCTGAAAAGGTAACTGAGGCGGAGGGAATCACGGAATATAAATTAGCTAATGGCTTAAAGGTTCTATTATTCCCTGACCCATCTAAGCAAACCATAACAGTGAACATCACCTATTTAGTAGGATCTCGCCACGAGGGTTACGGTGAAACGGGTATGTCCCACCTATTAGAGCACATGGTGTTTAAGGGTACGAAAGAAAAACATAAGGAGGTAGCAAAAGAGATTTCTGATCACGGTGCTCAATTCAATGGTACAACCTGGTTAGACCGAACTAATTACTTCGAAACATTCGCTTCAACAGATGAAAATCTAGATTGGGCTTTAGATATGGAGGCTGATCGTATGATTAACTCACGTATTTCAAAGAGCGAATTAGAAACCGAAATGACGGTTGTTCGTAACGAATTCGAGCGGGGCGAAAACGATCCTGGTAGTGTCTTAATGGAGCGTATCGTTTCTACAGCTTTCTTGTGGCATAACTATGGTAACTCAACTATCGGTGCTCGTTCTGACATCGAAAAAGTGCCTATTGAGAACTTACAGGCTTATTACCGTAAATACTACCAACCAGATAACGCGGTATTATTAGTGGCTGGTAAGTTTGACCCAATCAAAACATTAAAGTTAGTCAATGAGAAATTTGGTATCATCCCACGTCCTGAGCGTGTTTTAACACCTACTTTCACTGCTGAACCTACACAAGATGGAGAAAGAGAAGTATCTCTTCGTCGCGTGGGTGATGTGCAAGTAGTTGGTATGGCCTACCATATTCCTTCTGGCTTACACCCAGATTATGTGGCTGTAGATGTCATGGCTGATTTATTGACAGATGCACCTTCAGGACGTTTATACAAGGCGTTAATTGATACGAAGAAGGCAAGTAGCCAGTTTGGGTTCTCTTTCCAATTAAAAGAACCTGGATTGATTTATTTCGGAGCGGAAGTTTTAAAAGAGAAATCTGTGGATTCTGTTCGTCAGATTATGTTTAATACCATCGAGAATTTTGCCAAAACTCCTCCTACTAAAGAAGAGGTAGATCGTATTAAGACGAAAGGAATTAAGAACATTGAATTGTTATTAAACAATGCACAACGTGTGGGTGTAGGTCTTTCAGAATACATCGCACAAGGTGATTGGCGTTTATTATTCCACACACGTAATCAATTAGAGAAAATAACTCCAGAGGATATTCAGCGTGTAGCAGCAGCTTACTTCAAATCTTCGAACAGAACATCTGGAACTTTCTATCCAACAGAGAAACCAGTTCGTGCTGAGATTCCTGAAGCAAAAGATGTAGCTACGATTTTAAAAGACTTTAAGCCTAAAGCAGCAGTAAGCCAAGGAGAAGCTTTTGATCCATCTCCAGCAAACATTGATTCACGCACGAAGACAGAGAAAATCGGTGGTGTTCAAGTTGCCTTGTTATCTAAGAAAACAAGAGGTAATTCAGTTTATGCTAGAATGACTTTACGTTTTGGCGATGTAAAATCGTTAATGGGAACAGCTACTGCAGCGGATTTAGCGGCTGATATGTTAACTAAAGGAACAGCGAAACACACACGTCAACAATTCCAAGATGAATTAGACAAGTTAAAAGCACGTGTGGGTATCTCAGGTGGAGCAACACAAGCGAACGTTTCCATTGAAACAACACGTGAAAATTTAATCCCAGCGATGAAATTAGTGGCTGAGGCTTTAAAACAACCGGTATTCCCTGCGGCTGAATTTGAAAAATTGAAGCAAGAGAATTTAACAGCGATTGAAGGTCAAAAAAGCGAGCCACAAGCGAAAGGTTCTGAGGCATTAGGCCAATTAAGAGCTGGACACTATGATAAGAAAGATGTTCGCTACCAGCCTACCATGGCAGAGCAAACGGCTAACTATGGAGCTGTGAAATTAGAGGAATCCGTTAATTTCTATAAGAACTTCTACGGAGCTTCTGATGCAACGTTCTCAGCGGTAGGTGATTTTGATGAGAAAGAATTGAAAGATTTAATTGCGGCAGAGTTTGGCAATTGGAAATCTCCAAAGTCATACAAACGCATTCCTGAAGAGTTCAAAGAAACAGGCGGCAAAGCGATTTCAATCGAAACACCTGATAAAGCAAATGCCTTCTTCTTAGCTTACCAGCCATTGAAAATCTCTGATAGCGATCCTAACTATGCTGCGTTAGAATTATCTAACTATATGTTAGGCGGTGGCAGCGGATTAAGCTCACGCTTAATGAACCGTATTCGCCAGAAGGATGGATTATCTTATGGCGTTGGTTCTCAATTCGTAGCTAGTCCATTAGATCAAAGTGGTGCATTCATCGGCTATGCGATCTATGCTCCAGAGAACTTAGCAAAGTTAGAGTCAGCATTCAAAGAGGAAATCGAGAAAGTCTTGAAAGAAGGTTTCACTCAGAAAGAAATCGACGAAGCGAAGAAATCTTGGTTACAATCTCGTCAAGTGACGCGTTCACAAGACAATGCTTTAGTAGGAAGCTTGAACAGCAACTTATTCTTAGGACGTAACATGAAATGGTCTGAAGAATTAGAGAACAAAGTGAAGAGCTTAACTCCGGCACAAATTCAAGAGGCAACTCAAAAATCAATCGACTTGTTGAAGATGTCCTTCATCAAAGCGGGTGACTATGAAGGAGCAGCTAAGAAAATGGCTGAGAAAGCAAAAAATAGTACGTCAGAATCAGGAGCGATGGGCGGTGCGCCTAAGCAATAATCCTTTCTGAAAGGTCATAAAAAAAGGGAGCTCCTGATGGAAGCTCCCTTTTTTATTGTATTGAGATTAACAAAACTCTTCGAATACGCCTTCCAAGTGCCCTGCAATCATATCTGCTGAACGACCTTCAATGTGGTGACGCTCTACGAAATGAACTAACTCACCATCTTTGAATAAGGCAATCGATGGAGATGATGGAGGGTAAGGTAAGGTATACTCACGTGCTTTTTGAACCGCTTCAGGATCAACACCAGCAAAAACCGTCACTAATTGATTCGGTTTCTTAGCTGAAGCAGCTACCGCATGTTTTACACCTGGACGTGCAGTAGATGCTGAACAACCACATACTGAGTTGAAAAATACCAAGGTAGTTCCTGGCTTAGCCATCACGTCTTCCACTTCTGAAGCTAACTTCAATTCTTGGAAACCTCCGGCAACGATATCCATCCGCATAGGATGTACTAAATGTTCTGGATACATATATTTTTATATTAGATTTAAAATTAAACGCAATTACATAAAACCAAGTTCCAATTTGGCCACTTCAGACATCATATCCTGCTCGTAAGGAGGATCAAATGTTAATTCTACTGAAACTTCCGCAATACCTTCAATCTCTCTTACCGCTTTCTCAATATCCACCGGAATACTCTCAGCAGATGGGCAAGATGGCGATGTTAGAGTCATCAAGATATACACGTTATTGACAGGAAAAATCTTAATTTCATAGATTAATCCGAGCTCGTACACATCAACTGGAATTTCAGGATCATAGACGGTTTTAATCGCCTTCACCACTTTTTCCTTTAATTCTACCTCATTCATTTGACTTGAATTTTCCATACTAAATAATCGCTTAAGAGAAGGCCAACGCATAATGTTGCATTTGTTTTACCATGGATACTAAACCGTTAGAACGAGTTTGAGCTAAATGCTGGCTCATCCCAATTTGCTCAATAAAGTATAAATCAGCGGCTAAAATCTCTGCTGGCGTATGATTCGACAAGACCCGAATCAACATCGATATCATTCCTTTCACGATAATAGCCTCAGAATCTGCCTGAAAAACGACTAGATCGCCTTGCTTTTCGGCGTGTAACCAAACGCGGCTTTGGCAGCCTTTAATCACATTATCCTCCGTTTTAAAGGCATCTGACATAGGCGCTAACTTCTTACCTAGGTCAATTAAATATTCGTATTTATCTGCCCAATCTTCAAAAAGACCGAACTCTTCAATTAATTCCTCTTGTATCTCGTTAATTGGCTGTCCCATTATCCTAACATCTGTAAGGTTTTCTCTAAACAAAGCACAAAACGATCGATCTCCTCGAACGTATTGTAAAATGCGAAGGAGGCACGGCACGTACCCACTAGCTCGTAGCGCTGCATCAATGGCTGCGCACAGTGATGTCCGGTACGAATCGCAATGCCAAATTTATCTAATAACACCCCAATATCTTGTGGATGAACTCCATCAATCACGAAGGAAATTACGGCAATCTTTTCTGGTGCCGTGCCCACGATACGTAAACCCGGAATTTTTTGCAATTTCGCCGTTGCGTAAGCTAATAACGCCTCTTCTTGTGCTGCTAAAGCTTCCGAAGGGATAGCCTGAACATAGTCCAAAGCAGCCCCAAAAGCAATCACATCTGCGATATTAGGCGTTCCTGCCTCAAATTTATAGGGTAATTCGTTATAAGTCGTACCAGCAAAACGCACCTCTTTAATCATCTCCCCTCCTCCTTGGTAAGGAGGCATGGACTCTAATAAATCACGCTTCCCGTACAACACTCCCACACCCGTAGGCCCAAAAAGTTTGTGCGCTGAAAACACAAAGAAATCCATATCCAACGCTTGCACATCTACGGCTAAATGCGCCACAGATTGGGCTCCATCAATTAATACCTTAGCCCCTACTTCATGTGCCAAAGAAATAATTTCAACAATGGGATTAATCGTCCCAATCGCATTAGATACGTGATTGACAGCCACTAATTTGACTTTGGGATTCAACAAAGCTTTATAAGCTTCGATATCTAAAACCCCTGCATCACTCACCGGAATCACCTTGATCTCTGCTCCTTTTTCCTCCGCAATCATCTGCCAAGGCACAATGTTCGAGTGGTGTTCCAAGTTAGAAACGATGATTTGATCTCCTTTACCGACGTTAGCGCGTCCAAAAGTTTGGGCTACTAAATTAATACCTGCTGTCGTCCCCGAAGTGAAAATAATCTGATCTGTGGAAGGAGCATTCAAAAAGGCCGCTAGCTTTTTTCTAGTCAACTCATAAGCGGTTGTTGCACGTTCCGCCAAGGTGTGAATACCTCGGTGAATGTTCGCATTATCCTGCTCATAATAGGCTGAAAGCGCATCGATAACGGCTTTTGGCTTTTGAGTGGTCGCAGCATTATCAAAATAAATCAATGGAGCCTTGTTCACCTGTTGATGTAAAACAGGGAAATCAGCTCTAATTTGATCTATATTTAATGTTTCCGCCATGATTAAATCGCTAAGGAAGTCTGGATTTTTGAAATAATTTTATCAGTCAAACGCAACTTCGTCTCTTCGTGTGTTACGCGGTCGATTACCTCTTGAACAAAAGCGAGTAGCAATAAAGTTCGCGCATTCACTAAAGAAATACCTCTTGAACGTAAATAGAATAAAGCTTCTTCGTTCAATTGACCTGTCGTCGTTCCGTGTGAACATTTCACATCATCCGCCCAAATCTCTAATTGAGGCTTCGTATTCATCGTAGCACGAGTGGAAGCAAGAACGTTTTTGCAACTTTGGAATGCATTGGTTTTTTGCGCATCTGGACGCACAAAAATTTTACCATTGAACACTCCAGTCGCGTTTCCTAGTAACACGCCTTTGTATAATTCGTGTGATTCTGAGTTCGGTTTGCGGTGATCTACCACCGTGTGTGAATCCATTAATTGATCTTCTCCTGGCACGTAAAGTCCATTCAAATTCGAAACTACCTTTTCACCATCGCTGTAGAAATGCAGGTTATTACGTAAATAAGCTGCATTCAGGGAGAATGTAAACAAATCAACCTGACTATTGGAAAGCTGCGTGATGAACGTATGATCGATGTGAGTCGTGTTTTGGGCCAAATCTTGTTCCTTCACATAGGTCAAATTCGCCTTCTCACTAACATAAATTTCTTGTACAAAATTGGACAAAACCTCAACTGAACCTTCTTTCGTAAATGCTCGCTCGATTAAAGTCAAGGAAGCGTCTGCTTCTAGATAGACGATCAAACGACTTTGAACCGCTGAGGATTTTGGCGCAGATAAAATATAATCATGTGTAATCGCCTGATCAACTGAAACTCCTGCTTTGACCCACAAAACCTGCGTATTTATCGCAAGCGCTGTATTTAAATCGTATAATGAGTTCTGATCCAAAATAGGTAAACGCTGCTCCCAAGAAGCTGCTAACACTGGATTGGCAGCTATGAAAGCATCGAATGAAATGAATTCTACCCCTGCAGGCAATGCACCATGAAAACTAGTGTTCCCATTTTGCGTTTGTAAACTTGCTGATGAGGTTTCATTTAAAGGAGCAGGAGTCCAATCTAGGTCTTTTTCATTCCACGATTTCAAAGATGCATACTTCCATTCTTCCCATTTGTTGGTAGGAAATCCTTTGGCCTTAAAACGCTCTAAAGCCTCTTTCTGAGCCGATGACGTTAATTCTGTATACAACATCTTATTCTCCTAAAGCTGAAATAATCCAATCATATCCACGCTCTTCTAATTCAAGCGCTAATTCTTTTCCACCTGATTTCACGATCTTTCCTTTGTACAATACGTGTACAAAATCAGGGATGATGTAGTCCAAAAGACGTTGGTAGTGTGTCACCACGATCGTCGCATTGTTTGGGGATTTCAATTTATTCACTCCTTCTGCCACGATACGCAAGGCATCAATATCCAAACCAGAGTCCGTTTCATCTAAAATGGCCAACTTAGGTTCTAAGACTGCCATTTGGAAAATTTCATTTCTTTTCTTCTCTCCACCGGAAAAACCTTCATTTAATGCACGAGACAATAAACTTTGATCTATATTCACATAACTCATCTTCTCTTTGAACATTTTCAAAAATTGAACAGCGTCCAAAGGCACTTCGCCACGGTATTTACGAATTTCGTTCACCGCTGACTTCATAAAGTTGGTTGTCGACACCCCTGGAATCTCCACTGGGTACTGAAAAGCAAGGAATAAACCCTCTGCTGC
>CAILUB010000085.1 GCA_903837305.1 uncultured Cytophagaceae bacterium | reverse complement strand
TAATTCTGAAGCCAAAGATTTAGTTCTAGGAAACACCTTTAATACTTGCTTGTAAACAGAGGCAGCTTGAGTATATTTTTTCATTTTGACCAAAAAACGAGCCCAATACCTTATAAAATAAGGATCCATGGGGTATTTCTTTAAACTTTCAAGAATGAGACTCTGATATTCAAGCTCGGGTATTCGATCCAAACCTTGTTCATAGTAGATGTAAACTAAAGGAGATTCATCCTTTGGTTTTTGATCCATCAAACTGTAAAGCCGAAAAGAATCTGATACAGCAAAATCTTTCACAGCATTCAATAAACGTTTATCCAAATCAGGCAAATTAGCAGCATTAATATTCTTTAAATAAATGCGACCTAGACTCATCTGTTTCGAAGCAAAATAATTCTGAGCTAACAAAAGACTATTTTGAGGAGAATTCCAATCCGTAATTTCAACCAACTTTGCTCGATCAATTGAGGTCGAATAATCCTCGACTTTTTGTTTAATAGCTGCAGAAAGGGCTAAATAGGCAGGTTCTCCAGGATTATCGCGTAAGGCTTTCTCCATATCTTGATCCGCCAAACCATAGGCATGAAGTGCTAAATAATTTTTGGCACGCAAATAATACAAATTCGCACTAGGTTGTTCTTCTAGTTGGAGAGTTAAAAATTGAATATTCTTTTCTGGCTGCTGACCTGTTGCAATCGCTCGCAGATCTGGAATATTCTCACCCTGAGAATCAGGAGAACTTTGGCAAGACCATAAAAACAAACACCCTAAAAAGAATAATCTTAAAGCCATTTTAGTACAAAATCAATCATCCAGCGCACTTTCACACCGTATGGAGGATAGAAATTCTTTAATAAATTAGTGCGTTGAAATACTACCGATTTTTGATTTGAGAACTCAATAAAACCATAGTGACCACCTGATTTACCAATACCAGAATGATTTACCCCACCAAAAGGCAATTCATTATGACCAAATTGAATCAAACAATCATTAACCACAGATGTACCAGAGCTTGTGTGATCTAATATGTATTGATTAAACTCTGTATTCGTAGAAAAAACGTATAAAGCTAGCGGCTTATCACCTTGGCGAATAGTTGAAGTAATTTCCAACTCATCTTGAAATGACAACACAGGTAGGATAGGGCCAAAAATTTCCTCTTGCATGATGCGCATGTCAGGAGTACAATTAATTAGAACAGTAGGCTCAATAAAACAATCATCAGAATCTGTCTTTCCACCAAACAAAACTTGAGCCCCTTTTTGCTTCGCATCCTCTAAAATCGAAACGATCCGATCAAAATGACGGCGATTCACGATACGGCCATAATCCGCACTTTTAGCGATATTCTTACCATAAAACGATTCAACCGTAGACTCTAAAGCTTTCAAAAAGGAGAAATAGTTTTTCTCATGTAAATACAGATAATCGGGAGCAATGCAAGTTTGGCCATTATTTAAGAACTTACCCCAAGCAACTTTAGCCGCAGCTTCTTCCACATTAACCTCTGGACCTACAATCGCAGGAGATTTCCCCCCTAATTCTAAGGTTACTGAAGTTAAATGCTTCGCTGCTGCTGTCATCACCACTTTTCCAATTGCGGGACTTCCTGTGAAAAATATATGATCAAATTTCTGTTCTAATAAAAACGTAGATACGGTTGCATCTCCCTCAAAAACAGCTACTTCACTTTTATCAAAAAGGGATGAAATCATCTTTTGGATGAAGGCTGCAGTGGCAGGACTTAATTCAGATGGCTTCAATATCACCGCATTACCAGCTGCAATAGCGTGTACTAAAGGGCAAATGGATAGATTAAAGGGATAATTCCAAGGTGAAATAATTAAACAAAGTCCTTTTGCTTCATATTGAACCAATCCTTTCGTTCCCAATAACATTAAAGGGGTTGAAACCAATTGAGGTTTCATCCAGGATTTTATGTGCTTAATTGTATGCTGAATCTCGCGCTTTACACCTAACATCTCGGCGATTACTACTTCAGAAGCAGGTTTCTTAAAGTCCGCATATAAGGCGTCACAAAGTTCATCTCTATGGTGCATTAAGTAACTTTCAATTTTACGCAATTTTTCAATACGCTCTGTTGCAGAAGAAGTAGACAAACGCAATAAAGCTGATTTCTGTAAATTCAGAACGTCTAAAATTTGATTTTCCATAGTTAAAAAATGAATTGTAATTTTTCCTCTAACTCGTCAAAATAATAATTGTTTCCACTCGGTTTACGTAACGAGTGACCCGCCACATACCATAAACCATCTCCCGGATAAACTGCTAAACTAGCAGTTTTACAGTTCTGATTTGCTTTATCGGCAGAAAATTCAGCGATAAAAACGTGGTTCATTAATTCCTGCAATTCATCCCAATTCGAGAACGTTTTTTGACCTTCTTCGCTATCAAGGTAGGTAAAATTCAGAGAGGCAAAAGACATTTCACCCTCGATTTTACGCCAATTTCCGGCACGATCTTTGAATTGAAAGCCTAAATACAAGGGTAATTCACGACCATCGATTTCGAACATCGCTTGCATAAATTCTTGAATCAAGGACTCTTGTGGCTCTAAATACAAAGGTACATTGGGAGTTGTATCATTCGCTTCTAATGTAATAAATGGCTCCTGATCTTTAGGAGAGCAAGACCCTGTCACATATTCTTGAAAAGCAGGCATCAATCGATCTCTCCATACTAAGGGCAATTCTCCTTCATATGTCCAGCTATCATCCGGCACTAAACCATCTGCAATTAATTCTTCTCTAGAAAAATCCGATCGATCAATGTATTGAATTTCAATCGCTATCGAGGGTTTTTCGGAATCAAATTGCAAAAAAGTAAAAACAGCTTCTAAGTGATAGGGAGCAGGCACATTAATGGGCGACTCATAGAATAGTTTGAAACTGCGGGATAATTTATTCGGGTTCATCTAAAGTGAATTAAGGTACAAAGCTACGGTTTTCGCCGTATCAATTTTAGCACTCGTCGTTTTTATGAAAGCTGGAAGACAAATGATTTCTTTGGGAATCTCTACAGATCTTAAAAGCTCTGTTTCTAAGGTAATTGAAATAGGTGATGAGGATTCCAAAAATAAAACCAATTTTTGACCCCAAAATACATCTGGAATTCCAGCCACAAAAAGGGGTAAGGAGGTTATAGATTGATAAACCGCTTCTATTTTCTCAGGCTCTAACTTAAGGCCTCCTGAATTAATCACCCGATCTAATCGTCCTTTTAAAATAAACTGACCCTGTGTTTGTAATTCGACTACGTCTCGCGTCTCGATCCACTTATGATTTGTCACCGGAGCACAGATTAATAAACAGTCTTCGTCATTCTGACCTATTTGAACCCCAGGAAATGTTTGAAAATGGACCTTATTCCAAGTTCGAAAAGCAATATGCGAAACGGTCTCAGTCATACCATAGGTCTCGAAAACAGGGAAAAAGTAGTCTTTTCGCAAACTATTTGGGACAGATGCACCTCCCAAGAGAACACCTTTTGCCCGTTGAAAATAATCACTGAGTTGTACTTCGGATTCTACCATAGTCGCCCATTGCGTAGGTACAAAAGAGGCTAGGTGAATATCGGTGGGAGGAAATTTACTTAAGGGGTTTTGGCAAGGTTCCACTAAAATCAACGCTAAATCATGCACCAAAGCTCTTACTAACACCATAACCCCAGCGATGTAGGTAGGAGGCAAAGATAATAAGGCCACGTCGCCTTTTTCTAGTTTCAACCAATCTCCAGTCATCTTAGCAGACAAATACAAGCGCTCTCGAGAGATAACAATAGGTTTTGGATCACCGGTAGAACCCGAAGTATGAAAGGTGAATTCCTGTTTACCCTCCCTCCAAGCCTGACAAAAAGCAAATACTTGCTGTTCAAATTCTGTCTCAGCAACAGGATAATCCAAGAAGAGCGAAGCCAGATGGCGCATATTATTAGAGAAACTTTCCAAAATTAACCAAACATTCTCTAATTTCGTGAGTTAATTAAGGGTATCCTTAAAGCAAACACCCCAGATGGTAGAAGATCCTTTTTTAAATCCCATTAATCCCGATAAAGTAGCCGAAAATCCAGGCTTATTACCGTATGCTCATACGGCAGGTGGAGCAGTCATCAAGCCGGATGATATGGGTAAGGTGAAGGGAAGATCTGTGTTAGCAATGCGCCAGCAAACAGACCGGCAAATGAACCAATTGTACGAACAAATGGAGGTTTTGGCGCGTCAAGCAAAATTATTAGCAGATCGTAAAGAAATTTCAGAGCGTATTTATGATGCTGCCATGGGTTTCGAACCCATTATCAGCGAAACGTATTATCTCTATGAAAAGGAAGACGGGTCCGATTTAATGTCCCTAGTAGCACCCGAGGAATGGGGTCGTTCATTTAAATACAGCCGTTATTTAGCTAAAGTAAAATTATTAGCCGACCATACTTGGGAGGTAGAATACAACGAATCTAATTAGTGAATCTATGATCTCATCTTTCCCTTGGAAAACCATCAAATCCTACGAGGATATCTTATTTCAATTCTACAATGGAATTGCTAAAATCTCTATCAATAGACCTCATAAACACAACGCATTCACTCCATTAACCGTGCAGGAAATGTCTGAGGCGATGGAATTGGCGCGTCAAGATCCGAAAGTGGGTGTAATTATTTTAACAGGAGAGGGCGGAAAAGCGTTCTGTTCTGGTGGTGATCAAAGCGTACGTGGTGATGGGGGATATGTAGGAAAAGACACCGTGCCACGTTTAAATGTATTGGATTTACAACGCCAAATAAGAACGATACCAAAGCCAGTTGTAGCCATGGTTGCGGGGTGGGCTATTGGTGGTGGTCACGTATTACACGTGATTTGCGACTTATCTATCGCTGCTGAAAATGCCCGTTTTGGTCAAACTGGACCTAATGTGGGGTCATTTGATGGTGGTTTTGGAGCCTCCTATTTAGCACGTGTGGTAGGTCAAAAGAAAGCGAGAGAAATCTGGTTCTTGTGTGATCAATACGATGCTTCAGAAGCACTACAAATGGGATTAGTGAATAAAGTAGTTCCTTTAGAAGAGCTTGAAAAGACCACGGTCGCTTGGTGCGAAAAAATGTTAGAGAAGAGTCCTCTAGCGCTTCGTATGCTGAAATCTGCATTTAATGCGGAATTAGACGGTCAAGCAGGTATTCAAGAATTAGCAGGAAATGCCACACTCCTGTATTACTTGTCCGATGAGGCCAAAGAAGGTAAGAATGCCTTCCTCGAAAAACGTAAACCCGATTTTTCTAAATTCCCTAAATTCCCTTAAATATGAATTATTGGTTAGTTAAATCGGAGCCTTTCAAATATTCCTGGAATGATTTCGTTAAGGAAGGGAAATCTGTTTGGGATGGCGTACGTAATTACCAAGCCAGAAACAATATGATGGCGATGAAAAAAGGGGATTGGGTCTTCTTTTATCATTCAAACGAAGGTATGGAGGTTGTAGGATTAGCAGAAGTACACAAAGAACATTATCCAGATCCTACTACAGAAGATCCGCGTTGGGTAGTGGTTGAATTAATTCCCGTTAAAAAATTTGCTAAAACAGTGAGTTTGAAAACGATGAAAGGAGATGATCGCTTATCTGGTTTAGCTCTTATCAAACAATCACGTTTATCGGTTACACCCGTCGCAAAAGCAGAATTCGATATTATTTTAAGCCTAGCTGAATAAAATATGAAATCAATCCGCCTTTTACTCGCATTAATTCTATCAAGTTTCGTTTCTTTCGCTCAACAAATGAAGCGAATTGAAATTCTTTCAGGATCAAATCAATTGGAGACTTTCTCTATTCCAATTGGAGAAAAAGGAGTGATTGTTTTAAACCACATGGGGAAATCTGAGTTTGTGATCAGAAAATTCGATACAGAATTAGAACAAGTTTGGACAAATCACGGAAGCGTAGACGCTAATCTTGATTATGTGACACATTGCTACGATGGAAAATTTTTGAATTTGTTATTTAGTCGCTACAAAAGCAATAATTATTACATAGTTCGGGTTAATCCTCAAGATGGTAAATTAGAAAAATTTCAAATTTTCTCTGTTGAAAAAATGGAAATTTCGAATTTCAAAGCATTAAATGAATCCTTATTTATTGGTGGAATTGTCAATAACAATCCGGTTATTTTATATACGAATTTAAGCGAGAAAATAACCCGAATTCTTCCCGCTGTGGTCAATGGAGAAGCAGAAATTCAATCGATGGATTTAGACACGGTACAGCAACAAATTAATGTAGTTTATTCCGTGGGTAAAAAGGCTAAGAACTATCAATTGATCTTAAAGTCTTTTGATGAAGATGGAAATCAATTAGGGCAAATTACCATGAATCCAAAGGTAGAAT
>CAILUB010000084.1 GCA_903837305.1 uncultured Cytophagaceae bacterium | reverse complement strand
ACCTTTTTAGCCTCTGCTGCAGGTGGAATGGCCACGATGTTATACACCTTCATGCGCTACAAGAAAGTGGATATCACCATGGTAATCAATGGTGTTTTGGCTGGATTAGTGGCTATTACGGCTGGTTGCAACGTGGTTAGCCCTGATTCAGCATTAATTATCGGTTTCATCGCGGGTACCATTGTGGATATCGCCGTAGTGGTTGTGGATAAAATGAAAGTAGATGATCCAGTGGGTGCAGTAGCAGTACATGGGGTGAACGGTTTCTTTGGTACCATTGCCGTAGGTTTATTCTCCCAAAAGAATGGTCTATTCATCACCGGCGAAAGCGCTCAATTTATCACACAATTAATCGGAGTATCCGTCATCAGTGTATTCTCTTTTGTATTAACTTATGCCATCTTCATGGCTCTAAAAAAGACGATAGGAATTCGTTTAAGCCACAAAGCAGAATCGGCGGGAATTGATGCCGTAGAATTTGGAGTAGAAGCGTACACAACTTTTGAATAATAGCTAAATAAATACGATATGAAAAAGGTAGAAGCCATTGTTAAACCATCGAAATTAAAGGCTATTCAAAAAGGCTTGATCGATGCCGATATCCCCTGTATGACCGTAGTTCCCGTTCGCGGCGCTGGTTTACAACAAGGATATTCAGAAATATACCGCGGTACAGAGAAGTCGATGATCTTATTGCCAAAGGTGATGATCATCTGCGTCGTAAGCGACGAAAACCTCGAAAAATGCATTGATGTCATTCTTGACAATGCCTCAGAGGGCAACGTAGGAGATGGCAAAATCTTCGTTTATGATGTGCAGGATGCTATAAGGATTAGGACGAGGACGAGAGGGATTGAGGCGATTCGTTAATTTTAATAAGGGCTTAGGCCCTTTTTTTATTAGCGAATGCAAAGACCAAAGTTCAAAGAGCAAAGTTCAAAGATTGTTCGCCTGCGGCGAAGTCAAAGAGCAAAGTTCAAAGAGCAAAGAACAAAGATCAAAGAACAAAGTAGGATACGCCTGCGGCGATAAGTTCATGAAATATTAACTATACTTATCAAAAATAGATCGATTTTCGATCCATTTTTGATTCCTACTTTGAGCTTTTTGCTTTGGTCTTTGTGATTTAAATAGTAGCTACCACGCGAAACCTCGTGAACATCTCCTCCGAATACCACCCAATCTTCCTTGTCTTCTTAATCATAGGAGCATGCTCCTTACTTTTATAAGCAAAGGAATCTAGACTTTCCGAAGATTCCCAAAGACTCAACGTCGCTTGTTCGATGAGGGGAAATTCGCCTACGCCTTTGGCAAACAATAAACCAGCTCTATTTTCTAAGTATTTACTCGCGTGGGAGACGTAGAACCAGAAAATGGGGGATTTGTACCACACAATGCTGGCGCGCGTCATCACTAAAAGAGGGCCTTTCCCGGGATCCTCGACAATGGAAAAAGGATTTGATCCGTTCCAGGTTCCGTGGCCCTTGATGGCGACGGCGTCATAGCCTTTCGTAGCACACGAATGGGAACAAAGGGTTTTCCAACGTTCGTTCGTATTGAAAAAATGATCCGAAGCTGCTTGATTTTCAAACACACCAAGAAAGGCATAGGAAGAAAAATCCGGCCAAATAGAAAATCCATTACCCGCGCCTACACCTAAGTGTTTAGCGAAAGAAAGGCCCTCTGATTGCCATTTTTGT
>CAILUB010000083.1 GCA_903837305.1 uncultured Cytophagaceae bacterium | reverse complement strand
CAAAGTCGCATTAATTCAAACGGAGCCTTGAGGTTCACGTTCATAATCTTATCAAAAGCATCGAGTGTGGTATCGTGAATAGGACCAAAAGTGGGATTCGTCGCCGCGTTATTGACTAGAATGTCTATTTGGCCATATTTGGCAATTGTCGCTGAAACGAGAGAAGCTAGCTGATCCATCTTACCCACGTGGCACGCAATCCCCGTCGCCTCGTATCCTTTGTCTCGTAATTCTTGTGCTAATTGATCCAAGGTCGCTTGGTCCCTGCTACTGATGACCACCTTCGCTCCAGCTTCTGCAAAAAACTCTGCGATACTAAAGCCGATACCCTTGCTAGCGCCTGTAATCAGGGCTACTTGATTCTTTAAGGAGAATGCCTGCATATTTCTAGTCTATTTTTGAACAATTTAAAGAATAAAAAGGGTAATTTACATGTTCAATCCTTGAAAAATTACCCTATGAAGCAAGTTGTATTCTACGAAACCGGTTTACCAGAAAAAGTACTTCAATTAGAAGAAATAGAAAAACCAACGCCTGCGGCAAAAGAAGCACTTATCCGCATCACAGCCCGCAATATCAATCCCTCGGATATCATGTTTGTGCAAGGTCTATACGGCATTACGCCTAAGCTACCTAGCAGTGCTGGTTTTGAGGCAGCTGGGGTTGTGGAGCAATCGGAAACTTTTCCAGCAGGAACGCGCGTCATGTTTACTTCGATTGGAACTTGGAAAGAATATACCTGTGTCCCTGATGCGGGACTTATCCCCATTCCAGAAGGAATGTCAGATGAGGTGGCTTGTCAAGCCTTTGTAAATCCGGTGACTGCTTATGGGATGTTAGAGACATCTGGTCTTCAGAAAGGGGGGAGTCTATTAATTACTGCCGGAGCTTCAGCCTGGGGTAAGGTCGTGATTCAACTAGCTGCCATGCGGGGGATTCACGTGATTGCGACGTTACGGTCTTCAGATCAAAAGCAGGCCTTATTGGATCTGGGAGCCACAGCGGTCATTGATGTGTCTACTGATAGCTTATCTAAGAAGGTGAGAGAACTATTCCCAGAGGGAGTGGATTATGTGTTTGATGCGGTAGGAGGGGATCAGGGGGCCAAAGCCTTAGCTTGCCTGAAATCTGGTGGTAAAATGCTTGTTTTTGGCCTATTAAGTCTAGAACCTATTCCCTTAAATTCAGGAATATTAATCTTTAAAAACCTAAGCGTCGAAGGCTGGTGGCTTAGCTCTTGGTGGGAAAAACTAGGAACTCAGGGAATTCAAAAAGCGATAAAAGAGGTTTTTTCTCTTTTGTTGAAACAAGATATCAAAGTAGATATTCAAGCAAGCTATCCACTAGTGGATTTTAAAGAGGCATTAGAAGCCTATCAAAAGCCGGGAAGATCTGGAAAAATACTATTGATGTAAAGAATCCGGTGCTGCAGGTTGATCATCGGGTTCGTGCGAATTTCAGCCATCTGCAGGAATTCCATCTCCGATAACCTCGTAGCTGACTTGATCTCCTGCACGAGTCACTTCTAAATTATAAAGGAAAGTGCCTTCAGGCTCTTTTGTTTTAAGTACCCCGGTGTAAAGGGAATCACTCTTTTGAATCAAGGAAACTTCTAAGACGCTTACACCTGTAACCTGCTCTTTTTGAAGATTTTGCAGCCACATTTCGCGTACCTCGCCTTCTATTTCTTTCGACGACTTTTTACACGAATTTAGAACAAATAGGGTGGCTATGGCCATTAACAATACTCTAATCATGCTGCAAAAATGGGTATTTTTCCCGAAAAAAGGAAAAAGAAATTACTACATTTGAAGTATGTTTGATTTGCTGGATTTCATGAATGCTGGTATACTCTGTGGATTACTCACCGTGTATATATTGTTATTCAAGAAAAATGCCCTTCGTT
>CAILUB010000082.1 GCA_903837305.1 uncultured Cytophagaceae bacterium | reverse complement strand
ACCGCTGGCATATTATCTTCCTTCGCCTTTTTGAACATAGACGAAATCTTAGACGCACCATCTAATAGGGAAAACTGGGAATGGTTGTGCAAATGCGAAAATTGCATAGGGGTTTATTCTTTTATAAATGGTTCTTTTTCAAAAAATACGGCATTTAAGAAGTCCAAAAAGGGCTTCAATACCTTAGCATCCGAAATCAATTGTTTGGTAAAACCCGGAGAGCCTATTTCTTTGTCCGTGTATTTCTTCCAGAAAAACAATTGTTTCTTTTTCAGCAATTCCGCCTCTGGATGATCTGCTTCAAATCCCTTTGGAATTCGAACCAGACTTTCTCCCACTTCCTCCCCAAAAACGGCAACAAAATCAGAATTCCGTATAATCTTACGCAATCCAACCGCATTATAATCTACTTCTTGTCGAAAAGCCGCTAATTGCTCTGGCGTGGGCGAATACATACCACCACCTAGAAATGATGCGCCATTCGGCTCAATGTGCACATAATAGTCCATCAAACCAGACTTTCGGCCACCTTCTGAGAAACTAGCCGAAAACCAAGTCTTGTAAGGTTCCTTATTTATAGAGAATCGGACATCCCGGTAAATACGGTAAGAGCAATGCTTCAGTAAAACGCCATCCATATTCTCGAAATCCGCAAACTCAGCTATCAACTCAGTCGTCCAGGCGTCAAATCCTTTTTTCTCTAGCTCATAAACTGCTTTGTTTTCCGCAAACCATTCGCGCGTGTTGTTCACACGGAGGTCACGCAAAAAGGCCAAAAGGCTAGGAGAGAGAGACATGAAATCGGGGATGAAATTGCAAAAACGAATTTAGCAAATTTAGCTCGAATGCCCAAGCACAAATCGCTTGGAGTTATGGTCTATTTTCCTGATTTTTGCATAAATTATTTAGACAAGCTATGCGGATCTTAACGGGCATTCAGGCCTCAGGAAAGCCCCATTTGGGTAATATTTTAGGTGCAATTATGCCAGCGGTTGAACTTTCAAAGCAACCCGGCAATGATTCCTTTTTATTTATTGCAGACTTACACACCTTAACTTCCTTAAAGGACGGCGAAAGTATCCGCAGCAATACCTTGTCGATTGCGGCAGCTTGGCTGGCTTTTGGCTTTGATACAGAGAAGAATTTCTTCTACCGCCAGTCTAAATTAGCTGCTTACCACACCGAATTAATGTGGTATTTGAATTGCTTTACGCCTTTTCCTATGCTGGCGAATGCGCACAGCTTTAAGGACAAATCAGATAAATTATCGGATGTAAACGCTGGTTTGTTCACCTATCCAGTCTTACAAGCGGCAGATATCGTATTGTATGATGCACAAATCATACCCGTAGGAAAGGACCAAAGACAGCACATCGAAATGACCCGCGACATCGCGAATTCCGTAAATAAGCGCTACAACAAAGATATTTTCGTCTTACCCGAAGCACGAATCAACGAAGAGGTGATGACCATTCCTGGTTTAGATGGCGCTAAGATGAGTAAGTCATTGAACAATTACATTGATATCTTCTTGCCTGAAAAGGATTTATTGAAGCAGATCAAAAAGATTGTCACAGACACGACTCCTTTAGAAAATCCTAAAAATCCTGATAACGATATTACTTTCAAACTCTATCAATTAATGGCTTCCCCAGCGCAAGTGGCAGAAATGCGCGCTAATTACGAAGCTGGAGGTTATGGATACGGTCACGCGAAACAGGCCTTACACGAATTGATGTTAGGTTATTTCAAAGAGGCGAGAGAGAAATTCGACTATTTCATCGCACATCCGGAGATTATTGAGGAGAAATTAGCGATCGGCGAAAAGAAAGTACAACCTATCGCTGAAGCCACCATCGCTCGTATTCGCGCTGAATTTAAATTCTAAACTATGTTTCCTACTTGGGATGCCCATTTATTTCGGTTGATAAACGAGGCTCACCAGCCTTGGTTAGACGGACCGATGGAAATCATTTCAGGTAAATTGACTTGGATTCCACTCTATGGGATACTGATATACTTTCTATATAAGCAGTATAAAACGGAATGTTGGAAATCTATAATCTATTTAATATCAACCGTGGTTTTCGCCGATCAATTCAGCTCCAGTCTACTGAAACCCCTTTTCAAACGCCTTAGACCCTGTCACGTCGAGTCATTTCAATCGTGGATTCATTTGCCGGCAGGATGTGGTGGGCAATATGGCTTTTGTTCTTCACACGCAGCGAATTCCTTCGCGATTGCTATCGGTTTTTATTTATTGACCAAGAATAAGTTCGCTGGCGTAGCCCTGGTTCTGTGGGCATCGATTGTTTCTTATAGCAGAATCTACCTTGGAGCCCATTATCCGCTCGATGTAATTATAGGAGCTTTGGTAGGCGGAATAGGGGGTTGGGGGTTATTTAAAGCCTATGAAAGGTTAATCAAGAAATCATAAGTATTGATTCCATCTGCGAAATCATCGAGGGCTGGGTGTTGACTTTGGCCAAAACCAATATCTAAACCTACCTTACATTGAATCTTTTCATCGCGCTCCTGAATCCAAGCTTGTAAAGAAGCTTCATCTGAATAACGATGCACATATAAAACGCCCACGGGGGAAACTAAATCATCATTCTCTGTGACTAATAGATTACCCAAATCAAAATGCGGAATCTGGTTCAATAAGAACAAAGTACGGTGGTATTGAAAGTTATTGGAGTACTTCGAATGATCTAAAACCCAAGTCTCCTTGGTTAATTCATCGAATAAAGAAGTTAAATCATAAGACTCCGGAACCGCAATCGTCGAAACGTTTCTGCAGCCTAAACCATAATAGGTAAAGATGTCCTGGGCTAAACCTTTGAAATCATCCTGAGACTCTGAACCCTTTAAAACAGCCAATGAACTACGATTCTTCCGAATAATGTGAGGAATCGTGGAGAAATAATGGGCAAAATAACCTCCTGAGAAATCACTTCCTGTCGCAATAACCGCATCCATTCCTTGCAAACGCTCAATAATGCTAACAGGAACCGCTTCATCAAATGACTGCATCGCTAATACATAGAGTTGCATCAAAGATTTATCTTGAGAACTCAATTTCAATGAGGCTTGATGTCCAGAGGCTAAGACCATTAAAACATCATGCAATCCCACAGCTGGTAAATTACCAGCTAATACTATACCTACATTCTTTTTATTAGGTGCCTGATGCGGGTGTTTAACATAAAATTCCTCCCAGGCATGAACCGAAAAAAATTGCTCTTCAATCGCCTGCATTGCGTGGCGAACTAGGGTTTCTGAGAACCAAGGATTCTCATTTACAGATCTATCTATAAATAGTTCTATTTTATCCTGATTTGTTTCATCAGAAAAAAAAGCCTTTAGAAAAGAAATAAGCTGCAAAAAGGAAGCCTTGGGCATAATTATAGGAATTTTACCCTGCAAAGGTCGAAAAATTTTCGGTTAGTCCATATAAATTATATACTATTCAAATTTATGTTCGTAAATTGCGGAATCAAACAAAAACATTGGTATGGCAATTATCATAACAGACGAATGTATTAACTGTGGGGCTTGTGAACCAGAATGCCCTAACACAGCTATTTATGAAGGTGGTGTCGAATGGACTTGGGCTGGAGGTACTGCTTTAACAGAAATTGAATTAGAAGATGGATCTACCATGGATGCTAAAGCACCCGTAGAACCTGTTTCTGAAGAATTTTATTATATAGTTCCTGATAAATGTACAGAATGTACCGGTTTCCACGAGGAACCACAATGTGCTGCGGTTTGCCCAGTGGATTGCTGCGTACCAGATCCGGATCACGAAGAAGATAAAGAGACTTTATTAGCTAAGAAGGCGTGGTTGCATGCGGAATAATTAAAAGCTTCGCTTTT
>CAILUB010000081.1 GCA_903837305.1 uncultured Cytophagaceae bacterium | reverse complement strand
ATGGGGATCAGTTGGATGTATTAAGAGGGCCAAAATAGCGGACATATTTCGCATACTTAATTTGAAACCGAGAGCGTTTGCCGGTTAAGTGTTGTGACCAAACGGTGTTTTGGATATCCTTTCCTAACGGAAGATTTTGTAACTCAGGATTTAGCAATTTATAAGTCCTGAGTTTCCCTTTTTCTGAGAAGACATCTTGTTTAACTTTGGCTTTCCAATGCTCCACTTCATCCTCCGTAATGACTGGTCTGCCGGAAATGAAATTGATGCCTAAAAACTCGAAATCTTCCGAGAAAGGATCGATGATTTTACTCTTCTCTGCAGATAAGCTAAGGCTCAGCTGCGCGAGTTCGTCGATTAGCTTTTGTTTGATAGTAAGCGGGTCAAAGTCTTTAGGAATCACTAAGCACATGTCATCTGCGAAGCGATGGAAGCCGATTTCAGTGGGGAAAGCGGACTTTAGGTTACGTAGGTAGAATTCTGATAAGAATGTCGAAAGTGACCCCCCTGTGACTACACCCGTTGTATTAGCTAAGCTGTTAGCGGCAATAATTAGGCTGCGTACTTCTGGTCGAATGCCCGTTTCTTTGGCTAAATCAGCGAAGAGGATTTCGCGGTTGATGGAAGGGAAAAACTTAGTGATATCTACTTTTAGAATTTGAGTTCCGGGTCCAGCCTTTTCAATTTCTTGATTAATGAGAATGGCGGTATCCATCGGGTGCTGCTGCACAGAATAGGTTTTGCCCCAGCCTTTTTTTAGTTCTTGCTGCACCGTTTTAAGAACAATCTGATCGACTAAACTGTAGCAGTAGATGAGGCGGCTTTTACCTGATTTAGAGAATTTCTTATCCTCTCTGACAGGTCTGAAATGGTAAGGCTTCGCTGGGTCTTCTGCGTGGTTTTTCAACTTGCGAAGCATCTCCCGGTAATGGAGCTCAGGATTATTCAGGAAAGTCGTGGTCTTCATCCCATCCGAACCGATGGGTAATTGCGAAACGAGCGCAGGATTTGTAAACGCATCTTGGTTCGAAAGAGCTAAAGGAACGCGGCGTTTCCATTTAGCTCTCTCGAGTAATAGTTGAAAGCTGTTTTCTAAATCTTGCTTAGAATACATCGGACTATTCTTTTTCTTTCGGTTCTCTGATTTTTCCTAGATCCACCCCATCGAAGCCTTTGTGGCTGCGAATGTTTGATTCTAGGTTTTTTACATCGCCAAAATATAATTCAGCAATTTGGCGAACTAAGTAAACGGCTTCCTTTTCAGTTAAGCGAAGTGTGGTGCTTCCGATGCTTAAATCCATTCGGTTGCGGTTGTCGGTTTTAGACTCGACGGTTTTTTTTACTGTGATCATGTTAGTAGAGTTTTAGATAAAAATTGAGGGTCTAACGGTAAATGTTCTTACGGTTTCCAGCTCATAGTCAGCTAAAGGTAATTGCGCGGTGGCCGATTGCTAGGCAAAAGGCTGTAGACCCTCGGGTTGAAATTACGAATAAGATGGAATAGTAGGTTAACTAGTGTAGAAATATGCTGACAATTTTAGTAAAACAACCAAGTGGTTCACTTAATGGCGACTTTAAAATAAGTGGCTATTTTTGACATAAGGTACGAGATGGTCGATTTGATATTGTCACTAAAAATGCGGCTATATTGGACTAAAATAGGCTATTATTACTATAAATGGCTACTAAATTTGTCACAAATATGTAAGTGATTTATGAGCTTATTTTGACAGTGATGAGAATAGATTTGGAAATTATTTCTACCTTTGTTGCATAATGCAGCGGGGAAGAAAAATGATCGCTGTAGACCTAAACCGAATGGCTATGAAAGAATCCAAAGTTAGTTCAAAAATCATAAAAAGTTCTACTACTCAGGAAAATGTTTTGAAACTTCTGGTCTTTTTACTAGAGTCAGAAAAGCCTGTCCCCATGGTAAGATTGGAGCGCTTATTCGGTGGTGGTTTTGAGGCAGAAAAAGATAAGAAAAGAACGATCTATCGCTATCTGAATATCATCGAGGAAAAGTGGCAGATTGAATTGATTCGCGGTGACGAGTATGCTATTAAAAAGAAGGCGGCCTTTCAAGCCACAGAACTGAATTCGCAAGAAGCACAGGCCTTGTATTTTTCTGCTGGGGATATAATTGATCCAGATTTACGTTTGATGACTCAAGCTAAACTACTTCGAATTTACCAAGAGCGTCGCAAGAAGGAGGATTT
>CAILUB010000080.1 GCA_903837305.1 uncultured Cytophagaceae bacterium | reverse complement strand
TTATATTCATTCTACCGAAGACATCAGAAAGAAATTCAAGATCTTTCCGTGCTTCCTGATGCTAGACGCTACCTACTTGATGAAGAAGCTGCACGGCATTACATAGATTTAGACAAATATGACCTAAACCAGGTTAGTTTTACTAATTGGGCGCAAATGCTACGTAAAATACCTGAAGATTCACTAAAAAAGCACGGTATCGTACCCTGGCATATTCCCCATGTCTACCAACGATTGATTCAGGCATTTATTAAAAAAGATAGTTTGCAAATCATTAAATTATCAGCTGAACTAGGGCATTATGTGGCAGATGCACATGTTCCTTTACACACTAGTTCAAATTATGATGGCCAAAAGACTGGGCAAGACGGACTGCATAGCTTTTGGGAATCCAGAATTCCTGAAATTCTAGGTAAGCAGCTAGACCAATTTAGTGGACCAGCAAACTTTATTCCTGATGTACAGCATAGTTCATGGACATGGGTACTTGCCTCACATAAGCAACTACCCATGCTATTTTCAATGGCTACTAAAGTGAGTGTTGAGATAAAAGAAGCTGAAAAATATAGCTTCATACAAAAGGGTTCAAGCTTAATCAAAACACCTAGTATAAAATATAGCCTTGCTTATCATAAAGCGCTAAATAAGCAGATTGAATCCCGGTTTTTAGCAGCCGTTCAACACGTGGGTGATTTGTGGTATTCTGCCTGGTTAGAGGCTGGTCAACCATCTTTCGAATAAATTTTGCATTTTTGCAGAATGAAATCCACTCTTTTTATTCAATTAAAGCCGGGAAAAGACGCACCGGTGAAACGTTTCCACCCCTGGGTATTTTCCGGAGCTATTGCAAAACAAAGCCCTAATCTTCAAGATGGTGACTGGGTTACAGTCTTTAGTTCACGCGATGAATTCTTAGGAACAGGTCACTACCACAATGGAAGTATTGCCGTTAAAATCATCTCTTTCCAGGAAATTGAATCGAAGAGCACGTTTTGGGAAAAACGAATTCAAAATGCATGGGATTTACGTGCACTTTTGCCTTTAGAAAAAACCAATGCCTTTCGCCTCATTCACGGGGAAGGTGATGGTTGTCCAGGTTTGATAATGGATTTGTATAAGGATGTGCTCGTTTTTCAAGCACACACCATTGGGATGCACCGTGATCGCGATGAAATTGTGGAAGCCATTAAAAAAGTTTTAGGCAAGAAAATCAAAGCTATATACGATAAAAGCCGAGAGACATTACCCACAGAATATGCACAAAAATGCACGAATGGCTATGTTTTTGGTGAAGTAGCGGTTCCTTATACCGTAAAAGAAAATGGAATTTCTTTCTCCATTAACTGGATCACAGGCCAAAAAACAGGCTTCTTCATCGATCAACGAGAAAACAGAGCCTTATTAGCGAAATATGCTAAAGGAAAATCTGTATTAAATACCTTCTGTTATTCAGGTGGATTTTCACTCTACGCGTTGGATGCTGGCGCCGCATCAGTTATCTCCTTAGATGCCTCAGCTAAAGCAATCGACTTAGTCAATGCTAATATCGAATTAAATAAAATGCAAGGCTTACAGCATGAAGCCATCGTAGGAGAAACCCTACCTAATTTGAAGGCCAATGAAGATGAATTTGACATAATCATATTAGATCCACCAGCTTTCGCAAAATCGATGAATGCGAAACACAAGGCGCTTCAAGGCTACCAAAAAATCAATGAATTAGCTCTAAAGAAAATTAAGAAAAACGGATTACTTTTCACTTATTCTTGTTCACAAGTAATCACACGCGATTTATTCTACAATATGCTCGTAGCAGCAGGAATTGCGGTAGGCAGAGAGATTCAGGTAATTCATCAAATGACACAATCACCTGATCATCCGATTAACTTATTTCACCCAGAAAGTAATTACTTAAAAGGGTTTGTTCTGAAAGTATTATAATCAAAAAAGGCAGCTCTGGAGCTGCCTTTTTTATTAGTTTACGAATCTGAAGAGGCGATTCCATCGAATAATCTCCCAGAATTTCCAAGAAAATAAAGACTTATTCGCATCAAGTGACATCCAAACAAAGAACGCTTTTCCTACAATATGATCTGAAGGAACAAAGCCCCAGAAACGCGAATCAGCTGAGTTATGGCGATTATCTCCCATCATAAAATAATAATCCTGCTTGAAGGTATAAGAAGTAATGGCCTTACCATCTATGGAAACTTGATATCCATTAACAACCACATTCTTATTTCCTTCGTATTTCTGAATAGCTTCGCTGTATAAAGCCACATTCCCAGGTGTTAAAGCTACCGTCAATCCTTTCGCAGGTACTTTTAAAGGACCATAGAAATCTCGATTCCATTTGTACAATGTTGTATCATGAGGGAAAATATCGATAAAAGTTACTCCTTTAGGATCTTTAAAGAAATTAGTGTCAAACGTTTTGCTAAAAGGCTGTGCTTGAATCTCGTCCATCATGGCCTTTGAAGTATTCAACTTATATCCCCATAGAACATTTTGGGAATCTGGCTCCGCTAAAGGCAACCAATCAGCAGAATCATAACTCGCATCTGGGGCATTACGAATTCCATATTCTTCAAAAAATTTATCATCTAAATTCTCTTTCGTCTTCATAAAAATAGGATGCTGCATCCTTTCAGGATTGACCATTGCCGTACCATTTACAATCACCTGTTGGTCACGCACTTCTAACACATCCCCCGGAGTCGCTACGCAACGTTTTACATAAAATGTTCGTAAATCCACTGGGGCATCACCATCCTCCTCATAATTAGGCACATTAAAGACTACCGCATCGCCTTGTTTGACTGATGAGAAACCAGGAAGACGGTAAATAGGCAAATCTAACCAACGTAAATACGATGGAATATTGGTAAACCAAATCTTTTGGTGAGTCAAAGGCAATTGCAAAGGAGTCTTAGGCGTTCGAACCCCATAATGTAATTTACTCACAAATAGAAAATCCCCTACCATCAAAGAACTCTCCATCGAAGGTGTAGGAATGGTATAAGCCTCAAATACAAAAAAGCGAATTAAAGTCGCTGCTACCACAGCAAATGCAACCGAATCTAACCACTCTCTGAAGGCTGACTTTTGTTTTTTAGGTGTCTCTTTCATCTTATTTTAACATATCGTCCATACCTAGGACGCCTTTTTTATCTTGAACCCACTCCGCTGCAATCACAGCGCCTAAGGCAAATCCCTCGCGGCTGAAAGCCTCATGGGTAATTTCAATTTGATCTACTTTAGAAATATACTTTACAGTATGTGTACCCGGGATAATAGACTCACGTTGAGACCAAATAGCCACTTCATTCGACGCCGGTATCTCATTATTCACCCATTTATCCTTTGTGACATAAGCATCAATTATGCCTTCAGCAATTGTGATAGCCGTACCACTAGGAGAATCTTTCTTCTCTAAATGATGTATCTCATTCGTATAAATGTCGTAGTCTTTTTGAGGCGCCATTAATTGCGCAAGCATCTTATTCAAGCGGAAAAACAAATTCACACCAATCGAATAATTAGATGCATAAAAAAAAGTAGAATTCTTTTCTTTTGTTAATGTTTCGATTTCCGCCTTCTTCTCTAACCAACCTGTCGTACCACAAACCACCGGAATTTGCTTATTTATACACGTTAGAATATTCGAATAAGCAGACGCTGGATTAGAGAATTCAATCGCTACATCAGCGTCAGAAGAAGTTAATACTTGTAAATCAGCTTGATTCTCAACATCTATTTTAGCTATGATTTCATGACCGCGACCTAACGCTAAGCGTTCGATTTCTTTGCCCATTTTACCATAACCAATTAAAATTATTTTCATCCTTATTTAAAATTAAATGACAAGGTAATTCCGGATACCAAACTTTGGGAAAAAGGC
>CAILUB010000079.1 GCA_903837305.1 uncultured Cytophagaceae bacterium | reverse complement strand
GTAGGGATTTAGAATATTGACATGTTTAATTGCTAAGGTTGATAAAAGAGCGCACGATGTAGATTCAACTTTGATATTTCGCGTCTAAATTTAAGGTGCAATATCAAAAAGGAGTTGATCATGAAAAAATTATTATTTGCATTATTAATACTCTCGTCATATCCAGCTTTTGCAAACTGTATAGGCTATTCAGGCCCTGGTGGCCCATGCTCTACCGGCCCAGGTGGGGGTTTATATACGGGTCCTGGCGGTGGAGCATATACTGGGCCAGGCGGTGGAGCATATACCGGCCCAGGAGGAGGTGCTTACACTGGACCTGGCGGTGGAGCATATACCGGCCCAGGTGGAGGTGCTTACACTGGACCTGGTGGAGGTGCTTATACCGGCCCAGGAGGAGGTGCTTACACTGGACCTGGTGGAGGTGCTTATAATGGACCTGGCGGTGGTTGCTACAACGGCCCAGGTGGAGGTGGAACTGATAAGTGGAACAGACCTAATCCTTATTGTAAGTAAGCAAAACATAAAAACTTCACATTACATAGACTTCTCAGCCAATTATTATGATGAGTAAAAAAATAACATATCTAACTTTATTTATATTTGCTTGTTATTCACCAAGCGCTTTCTGTGAATGGATGCAAGTAAATTTAGATGAAGACAGTATTACTTATGTAGACAACAACATTACAGGGAAGTATTGGATAAGAAACTATACCGTTATGAAAGATTATGCAAAGTCTAAAGAGTTGTATGCGGCAGGACCCAATAAAAGCTTTGTATCTTTAGTTCAATCTAAAACTTTAGATTGTCTATTTGGAAATGTGGCTTTTAGGACTATGAATTTTTATAGTGGCGCAAAAGGCACCGGTATAAAGTACGTTCAAAAAGGCAAAGGATACGAGATTAAGGCAAATACGATGAGAACGTATGACTACCGGTGGTTTCAATTCAATCGAGAATATGACGATGAAGTTTTTAAATATGTTTGTGGTGATTTATATACGCTAAGAGACAAGCATCTATTTTGGAAAATTTCGCGCCAAAGTCCAATGTGAGATTGCTACAAATGACATCATCTATCAAAAAAACATTAACAATACTGGCGGTAATCTTTATCGCCATCTATGGTATTGGTGTTCAGCCATATTTTGATCTCTACCTATTGGCATTTATGCCTGATGATATAAACGGATTCTTGTCATTCAAAATATTAGTACTTTATAAATTTTTGCTAGCCTTATCCATTTTTGTAACTTCGATTTCAACATTAATCAGCAAAGAAATTAAACTACCGTTTCTTGTGTTAAATATAATTTATTCGATTAGTGTAATTGTCCTAAATGCGCTGGTCTTATTTGGATATAACGAGCTGAACAGTTTCTACTACACTGATGGAGATTTACTATTTCGAATATTTCAACAGATGTTTTGGGTTCTAATTCTTTGGATGCTTTTTAAAAGAAAAATTCTTAAATAAAGCAGATAATTATTTTAATTTGACGTTAGGTAACCTATGCGAAGTTTAGCTTTAGTTTTGATCTTTTTTTCATTTAATAGTTTTGCTGGGATTTTACCTTCAGAAGTGCGAACTGGTTTAGTTCAAGATGTACTTAGTGGTTTTTGGGGAAACGCTAGAGATATTAAAGGCAATCCAATTATTCCAAAAAACGACCAAGATCGAAAAACTGTTCCAATTTCAGCAGCCGTTATTGATCAAACCATAAAGGTTGGAGAAATGTCTGGCATGGCTGAATGGTGTGGTTTAGATCGCCAGCCAAATTATCGATCTCTCACAAGTTACGCACGCAAGCAAAAAATGACGGATAAACAAGTTGCGTTTATCTCAGTTCTTCACGGAGCATCTTCGCAAATAATTGTTTCTGCTATGAAGT
>CAILUB010000078.1 GCA_903837305.1 uncultured Cytophagaceae bacterium | reverse complement strand
ATCGAACCAGCTGCTGCTGGTGCTGTTATGGTTGCAGGTCCTGCAGCTGGTGGCGCTGACGGTGGTGAGGCTGCTGCAGAGAAAACATCTTTCGATGTTGTCTTGAAAGCTGCTGGTCCTAACAAATTAGCGATCGTTAAATTAGTGAAAGACTTAACTGGTTTAGGTTTGAAAGAAGCTAAGGATGTAGTTGATGCTGCGCCGAAGGCTGTTAAAGAAGGTGTATCTAAAGACGAAGCTGAAGGTTTGAAGAAATCTTTAGAAGAAGCTGGTGCTGAAGTTGAATTGAAGTAATTCAACCCAACCTATCTTACGAAAAAAGGGAATGGCAACATTCCCTTTTTTTTGTTTAATCCCTTATCTTTGTCCACTCGTTTCCCTATTCATTTATGCACAATCTGATCAAAATGCTTCCGGATGCCATCGCAAATCAAATTGCGGCGGGTGAGGTAGTACAGCGACCAGCCTCAGTGGTAAAGGAATTGATGGAAAACTCCATTGACGCCGGCGCTAGCTTCGTTCAGTTGATTGTGAAGGAAGCTGGAAAAGTAAGTATTCAGGTCATCGATGATGGCAAGGGTATGTCTCCACAAGACGCATTGATGTCTTTTGAAAGACATGCCACCTCTAAGATCAGTAAGGCCGAAGATCTATTTGCTATTCGTACGATGGGATTCAGAGGGGAAGCTTTAGCTTCTATCGCCTCGGTAGCCCAGGTGGAATTGAAAACAAGACGAGAGGAGGATGAATTAAGTACCTTAATCCGCATGGAAGCCTCTGTGTTGAAAGCAAACGAACAGGTAGCCGCTCCTAAAGGAACTTCAATTCTCGTTAAAAATCTATTTTATAACATCCCGGCGCGACGCAATTTCTTGAAATCAAACCCGGTGGAGATGCGTCATATTTTGGACGAATTCCAACGTATTGCTTTAGCCAATCCGGAGATCAAGTTCTCTTTGATCCAAAACGAACAAGAAACCTATTCCCTACCGGTTGAAAAACTAGGCAAGCGAATTGTGGATTTGTTCGGAAAAAGCTACCGCGAGCAATTAGCCGCTTGCGAGGAAAATACGAATTACGTGAGCATTAAAGGCTACGTAGGTCGCCCAGAATATGCAAAGAAGACGCGCGGAGAGCAATTTTTCTTTGTGAACAATCGATTCATCAAGAGTTCGTACTTGCACCACGCGGTCATGAGCGCTTATGAACGTTTAGTTCCAGATGGTACCTTCCCTTTTTATGTGTTGTTTCTGACCCTAGATCCATCCCACATCGACATTAACGTGCATCCGACGAAAACCGAGATCAAGTTTGATGATGAGCGATCGATCTATGCCATTTTACAAGCGGCCATACGGAAGACGCTTAGCCTAAACCATTTGATTCCTTCACTTGATTTCGATGCGAATGTGAATTTTAGAAATCCGAGCGGGGCTATTAGCTCGATTCCTTCGTTTTCAGGGACGAATTCTCCGCGACCCGTTCAAGATGCTTGGAGAAAGCTTTATGAAGGCTTAAACGACAATATTGAGGCTTTTGAGCGAGGTAATGTAGCCGATCCGTCTGCAAATTTGTTTAGCGAGCCGGCCACAACGATTCAAAGCAAGGCGAACACCTGGACAGCGGAAAGTTCTTCGCACACGAATTTCCAGGTAATGCAGATTCTGAATAAATTCCTGGTGGTGACTCTTTCAGGCGGAATGTTGCTAATCGATCAGAAAAAAGCCTACCAACGCATTTTGTTTGATCAATTCTCGGAGAATTTGGTGAAGAAAAATGGGGTGTCTCAACAATTATTGTTCCCGCAGATTCTCCGCATTAATCCGGCAGATGCTGTCTTAGTGGAGGAAATCCTTGGTGATATTACCGATTTAGGATTTGGCCTGACGAAAGATGCGGAGGAAAATTACTGGATTCAAGGAGTACCTGCTGGAATTGGCGAGGAAGACGGTCAGAATTTACTAGAAGGTATTTTAGAACAAGTGAAGAATGAAGCGTCAGATTTAGGCCAAAACCATGCTGAAAAAATCGCTCGCATCTTAGCGAATCGTGCGGCAATTCGATATCAAACGAAGAAATTAATCGCAGAAGAGATGTCCGCTTTAGTGGAACAATTGTTCGCGAGCACAAACCCGTCTTATTCTCCGAATGGGGAAATTATCAGCCGTTCCTTAAATGAGGCTGAAATCGGTCAATTAATTGGCTAATTCTTTAGCCCGATCCTTCGCCGCAATAATGCCTTTTTGCAATCCCTCAGCTACTAAATTTTCCTGAAACGTTTTCAAGGCTGCTTCTGTTGTACCTCCTTTCGAGGCAACTGCTTGAATCAATTCATCCAAGGTCTTATCGCTCGTTTGCATCAAATGATAAGAACCTAACATGGTTTGCTTCACTAAAAGAGATGCCATGGCCGGCTCAAAACCCATCTTTACTCCTGCGTCAATCATCGCTTTAATCAAGTAGAAGAAATAGGCTGGACCACTACCGCTTAAACCCGTCACTGCATCTAACAAACCCTCCTCCTCTAAGAATACGGCTCGGCCGGTCGAATTGATTAAGTTTTCCACCTTGCGAATATCCGACAGACCTACGGCAGACGCGGCTGCGAATGCGGTCATTCCCATGCCTAAAAGAGCAGGTGTATTCGGCATCGCACGTATTACTAGATCGTGTGATAAACTAGACTGAATGCTCGCAATCGGAATACCAGCCATGATGGATAAAACGATTTGGTTCGGTTGAATAAATAGGGCTAATTCAGATGAAACAGAGGGGTAATCTTGAGGCTTTACTGACAGGATAATTAAATCCGCAGTAGCCACTTTCTGTGAGATGGTATCAACAACGATTCCGGATTTTTGCTGCTGCAAAATATCGCCACGTTCTTTATTTTTTTCAATCAGAATCAACTCCTCCTTAGAGACCAAATTATATTGAATGAAGGAATTAGCGAAAGCCATCCCCATATTACCACAACCTATGATCGCAATTTTCATATTATTTAGATTCAAATAATTTAGCCAAATACTGGTCTAAAGCAGCACCTCGCAATCCTTTGGCAATAATCCGCCCTTCTTTATCTAATAGAAAAGTCTGCGGAATCGAATTCACCTGGTAAGCCCGAGCGCCTTCAGAACTCCAATATTTTAAATCAGAGACATGTTTCCAAACTAATTTATCGGTTTCAATGGCTTTCAACCAAGCCGCTCGATCCTGATCTAAACTAACACCAAAAATCTCAAACCCCTTGTCCTTGTAAGCGGCATAGGTCTTCACCACATTCGGATTTTCGCGACGACAAGGACCACACCAACTCGCCCAAAAATCAATCAATACATATTTTCCTCGAAGTGAACTCAAAGCTAAATTAGGCCCTGCCGGTGTCGCAAGTTTAATTTCAGGCGCCATTGATCCTTCATTCACCCCCCTTAGGCGATTCAAATTGTTTACAAACTGTAGTACTTGAGGATGAGTAGGCCTAGCCTTATATAATGTATTAGCAATTTCCATCAGCGAGGCCATCTCCTGTTCAGCTGGTAAAAAATTAGTCGCCCAAAGAGCCACCAAATGACTCCCCATCTGCGGAATCAAGGCCTTAATTTTAGCAGAACTAACTTGCTGCGCCTTAGTAAACTCTGCCTGAATTCTTTTTTCTTGCTTCTGGTCAATCTGAATCTCCTGATTCCACTTCCTAACTTTGACTTCCATTTCCTTCGAAATGGCCATTAATTCCAGCATAAATTTCACGTTCGGGTAATCTCCCTTCATCGTGTAAGCACTCTTACCTTCCTCATCATTTACCCCATCTGCCACAATATCAATGGTTTCACCCCCTTCTAAAATGACTAATACTTTTTGTGGCTTAGGTGTGTCAAAAAAATTAACTAAATAGAAGGCTCCCTGATCTTTTACTTGTCCCTTGAAAGTGACTTTTTTTTGATCTGAGGGACTTGCAGAATCTATTTTAACTATTTTACCTAGCTCATTAATGTATTCCAAATAGATTTTTTTTCCTGGAATAAGCGTCTTAGCCTCAACACGCAATTCGAAATTCTGTGCCTGTATCGCAGTCGTAAATAATAATAATAATAGGATCCCGATTAATCTCATTTATGCTCTAGCTAATTCTTCTGTCATTACTTGATTTACGCGCTTCGGATCAGCCGTGCCTTTTGATTTCTTCATCACCTCTCCGATGAAAAGGGCGATCAATCCTTTCTTCCCTTTTTGATATTCCTTCACTTTATCCGGATAGGCGGTGATGGCTTCCTGAACCCAAGTGATTAATTCATCACCAGATTGCGCATTCAACCAACCTTGAAGTTCGACAAGTTGTGCTGGCGATTTTTCTGGGTTTTCGATGGCCAAAGGAAATAATTGATGTGCCGCCAAATTATGCGTCAATGTGCCACTCTCCACTAATTCAACGATTTCAGCTAAGGTCTTAGGACTTAACTCAAATTCCGTAATCGACTTATTCTTTTCGTTCAAATAGGATTTAACTGGACCCATTAACCAATTTGAAATTGATTTAAACGCATTAGTATGATTTGCCACTTCTTCAAAATAGAGGGCCATTTCTCGCGTATCTGACAGGAAGTGGGCATCATAAGCCGGCAAACCATATTCATTCATCAACTTTAATTCCTGCTCCCAAGGCAACAAAGGCATAGCTGCTTTTATCTCTTGTAACCAATTCTCTGATATTTCAAGTGGTGCTAAATCAGGCTCAGGAAAGTACCGGTAATCATTCATGGTCTCTTTAACACGCATCGAATGCGTCGTTCCCGTATGGGCATCAAAGGTTCTCGTTTCCTGGATCAGCGTCCCTCCTTCATTTAACACCTTCGTTTGCCGAACAATCTCATGCTCAATCGCCCGTTGAATATTACGAAGCGAGTTCATATTCTTAATCTCCACTTTCGTACCCAAAGTAGTCGTACCCACCGGACGAATAGACACATTAACGTCAGCTCGCAATGAGCCCTCTTCCATATTCCCGTCACAAATTCCCAGGTATCGAACTAATTTACGCACCTCAGAAACGAGAGCGAATGCCTCTTCAGATGAATGAATAGTAGGCTCGGTAACCATCTCAATTAAAGGTGTCCCAGCTCTATTATAATCCAAAAAACTAAATGGATTGTCACCCTCATGTACCGATTTACCAGCATCCTCCTCTAGGTGAATGTGGTGAAATTCCATCCTCTTATCTCCCTCTTTCAAGTGAACCAAAACAGCACCGCCTATGCATATAGGCGTTTTATCCTGAGTGATTTGATATCCCTTAGGAAGATCCGGATAGAAATAATTCTTCCGATCAAAATACTGCTTAGGAGCAATTTTCGAACCAATCGCTAAACCCATTTTAATAGCGAATTCAACCACCTTTTTATTTAAATAAGGCAAAGTACCTGGATGCCCTAAAGATATGGGCGAAATCAAGGTATTAGCCTCTTGACCAAAAAGTACGGGGTCGCTCGCGAATATCTTCGAATTCGTCTGCAACTGTGCATGAATTTCAAGGCCAATAACGGGTTGATAGGAAATACTCACTGAAAATTATTTAT
>CAILUB010000077.1 GCA_903837305.1 uncultured Cytophagaceae bacterium | reverse complement strand
TGACCTTATTTTTATTTTATCCCTACCTGTAATAGAACCCTAATTAACGGTCCCTCCATTCCAAATCTGCTTATTGGGTTGCACTAGCGCCAGACTTCCATCTGCATCCTCCGCCATTAAAATCATTCCCTCACTCTCAATTCCCATCATTTTACGCGGGGCAAGGTTAGCTAGAAAGGTCACTTGCTTACCCACTAAATCTTCCGGCGCGAAATGTTCTGCAATTCCAGACAAAATCGTACGCGTCACAAAGCCATCGTTCACTTGAAGCTTTAATAACTTCTTACTCTTTTCCATCTTCTCAGCTGCAACAATTTCACCAATGCGAATATCCATTTTAGCAAAATCATCAAAGGCTACCGTCTCCTTTAGAGTTGGCACAGTTTTAGATGCTAATTCCATCTGTGTTTTTGTTTGAGTTAATTTATCAACCTGCTTTTGGACCGCTTCGTCTTCAATTTTCTCGAATAACAAACCCGGATTTTGCAAAGCTGTACCTGCAGAAATTATATCAAAGTCTCCTATACTTGACCATTCAAAGCTCTCCATTCCTAGCGCAGAACGTAATTTCTGAGCGCTGAATGGAATAAATGGCTCTAAAGCAATACTTGCCTGGGCTACTAACTGCACCGCATAATTCAATACCGTTCCAGCCTTCGCCGGATCTTCTTTCATGATTTTCCAAGGCTCCGCTTCCGCTAAATACTTATTCCCTAAACGGGCAATTTCCATCGCTAACACAAGTGCATCGCGGAATTTATAATTTTCTAAAGCTAACGCCAATTTAGCTGGGATTTCAGCCACCGCTGCCATTAAATCAGCTTCTAATCCTGTTCCTTCCCCTTTAGGAGGCACAACTGAACCGAAGTTTTTATCAATTAATACAAAGGCGCGGTTCACGAAATTGCCTAAAATGGCGACTAATTCAGAGTTGTTTTTGGTCTGAAAATCAACCCACGTAAAATCTGCATCCTTCGTTTCCGGACTGGAAGCCGTCAATGCATAACGCAATACGTCTTGTTTACCCGGGAAATCCACTAAATATTCATGCAACCAAACCGCCCAATTACGCGAAGTCGAAATCTTATCCCCTTCTAGGTTCATAAACTCATTCGCAGGCACCTGATCCGCTAATTGGTAGCCTCCGTGTGCCATACACATTGCCGGGAAGATCAAACAATGAAAAACAATATTATCCTTTCCTATAAAATGAACAATGCGGCTATCCTTCGCCTTCCAATAAGTCTCCCATTCCGGCGTTAATTGCTTCGTCATGGAGATATAACCGATAGGAGCATCAAACCACACGTAAAGCACTTTGCCCTCTGTATCAGGCAAAGGAATAGGCACGCCCCAGTTCAAATCACGCGTCATTGCACGTGGCTTCAATCCTTCTTGCAACCAAGATTTAACTTGTCCGGTCACATTCGACTTCCATTCTGGGTGTGAGTTAATGTATTTTTCTAATTCTGGCTGCCATTGATCCAAGGGTAAGAACCAGTTTTTAGTCGGCTTCAATACTGGTTTAGAGCCACTCAAAGCTGATTTAGGATTCAATAATTCCGTAGGTGAAAGTGTCGTACCACACTTTTCACACTGATCGCCATAGGCGCCAGGCTGCTTACAAGAGGGACAATCACCAGTAATGTAGCGATCTGCTAAAAATTGCTTCGCCTCTTCATCATAAAATTGCTCTGTTATTTCCTCAATGAATTTTCCCTCCTTATATAATTTCAAAAAGAACTCTTGAGAAACCTCGTGGTGAACCGGATCTGACGTGCGGCCATAGATATCAAAGGAAATGCCAAATTGCTCAAACGAATCTTTGATTTCCTTGTAGTAATAATCCACTACTTGCTGAGGTGCCTTCCCCTCTTTCTGGGCTTTAATCGTAATGGGCACCCCGTGTTCATCTGTTCCTGAAACGAAAATCACATCCTTTTTTTGCAAGCGCAAATACCGCACATAGATATCTGCTGGCAAATAACAACCGGCTAAGTGACCTATATGAATAGGTCCATTGGCATAAATTAACGCGGCAGTAACGGTAGTCCGTGAAAAGTCTGACATAAATTCGGGTAAATTGAATTACAAAAATAGGCAAAAACATTCATTGAAATAATCGATTCACCTATTGCGCATCAAAAAAATATGATTATCTTTGCACACAATTTAAAAAAACAGACAAAAGAAAATGTTAATTATTTCGATAAAAGAGAACGAAT
>CAILUB010000076.1 GCA_903837305.1 uncultured Cytophagaceae bacterium | reverse complement strand
GATTAACCCACGGGTGTCTCGCTCTTCGGCTTTGGCCTCTAAAGCAACCGGATATCCGATTGCGAAGATCGCTGCGAAAATGGCGATCGGTTATAATTTAGATGAATTAACGAATGCGATTACGGGGACGACGTCTGCTTACTTCGAGCCGGCTTTAGACTACGTGATTGTGAAAGTGCCACGTTGGAATTTTGACAAATTCAAAGGTGCAGATCGTACATTAGGGTTGCAAATGAAATCCGTAGGTGAAACGATGGGTATCGGTCGTAATTTCCAAGAAGCCTTGCAAAAAGCGTGTCAGTCTCTCGAGATTAAGCGTAATGGAATGGGTGCGGATGGAAAAGAATTACGCGATCAAGATGCGATTTTGTACTCTTTGGCGAATCCATCTTGGAACCGATTATTCCATATCTACGATGCCTTCAAAATGGGCATTTCGTTCAAAACGATTCAGCAATTAACGAAGATCAACAAATGGTTCTTGAACCAAATCGAAGATCTAGTGCGCGTGGAAAAAGAGATGGAGAAATACTCGATCCACACTATCCCGACGATTTTATTAGAAGAAGCGAAGCATAAAGGTTTCGCAGATCGCCAAATCGCTCATACACTTCGTTGCCTAGAATCAGAGGTATACGACAAGCGTAACGCGGTAGGCATCAAGCGTATTTACAAATGCGTTGATACCTGTGCGGCAGAATTTGAAGCGAAGACACCGTATTATTACTCGACTTTTGGTCAAGAAGGAGCATCGGCAGTTTTAGATAATGAATCTGTTTCATCGACCAAGAAAAAGGTAGTCGTTTTAGGTTCAGGTCCTAACCGTATCGGTCAAGGAATTGAGTTTGACTACTCGTGTGTGCACGGCGTATTAGCCGCGAAGGAAGCGGGTTACGAGACGATTATGATCAACTCGAATCCAGAAACGGTTTCGACAGACTTTGACATCGCAGATAAATTATACTTCGAACCGGTATTCTGGGAGCACGTATACGATATCATTCAACATGAGAAACCAGAAGGCGTTATCGTTCAATTAGGGGGCCAAACAGCCTTGAAATTAGCCGAGAAGCTTTCGAAATACGGTATTAAAATCTTAGGAACTTCGTTCGAAGCCTTGGATTTAGCAGAAGACCGCGGAGCATTCTCTAGCTTGCTGAAAGACTTGGATATTCCATACCCTAAGTTTGGGGTGTGTGAAGATGCAGACAATGCGGTGGTGTTAGGTCGCGAATTAGGTTACCCATTATTAGTTCGTCCTTCGTATGTATTAGGTGGTCAGTCGATGAAAATCGTGATCAACGAACAAGAATTAGAGCAACACGTAGTGGATATCTTGCGCGATATCCCAGGAAATAAAATTTTATTGGATCACTTCTTAGAGAACGCGATCGAGGCGGAGGCAGATGCCATCTGCGACGGCGAGGACGTGTACATCATCGGAATGATGGAGCACATCGAGCCAGCTGGTATTCACTCAGGTGACTCTCACTCAGTTTTGCCTCCATTTGATTTATCAGAGCATGTGATGAAGCAAATCGAAGATCACACGCGTAAAATTGCAGTAGCTTTGAAGACCAAAGGTCTATTAAACATCCAGTTCGCCGTTAAAGACGAAGTGGTGTACATTATCGAAGCGAATCCACGTGCCTCTCGTACCGTTCCATTCATTTGCAAGGCTTACCAAGAGCCTTACGTTAACTACGCAACGAAAGTAATGTTAGGGGACAAGAAGGTGAAGGATTTCAATTTCAAGCCGGTGAAGAAAGGATTTGCCATCAAAATCCCGGTATTCTCTTTCTCTAAATTCCCGAACGTAAATATGGAATTAGGGCCGGAAATGAAGTCAACGGGTGAAGCTATCTATTTCATTGATGATTTGAAAGACGATTTCTTCCGCAAAGTGTATGGTGAAAGAAACTTATATCTAAGTAGATAAGATGTTAAAACTGATTGCGATCATCTTGGTTATGATTTATGTGGTTATACCGCTTCTTCGTTTTTTGATGAAGGGCTATGTAATTACGCAAGTGCACAAAAAGATGTCAGAGCAAGATATCCGCTCAAAGCAAGCTTCGAAGGCACGTAAAGAGGGGACGATTGACGTGGATTTTGTCCCGCCATCAGCCTCTAAAACGAAGACTAAGCCAGCGGATGATGGGGATTATGTTCCCTATGAAGAAATTAAAAATTAGAAACCGATGAGAGGAATTTTCATTTACTTCTTGTTCGTGTTTTGTCTGCTACTGAAAGATGGCGTTTCATTAGCCATTGATCAGTTACGTGAAAAAGAAGAAATGGCTATTTCTCAAGAATTAGCATTAGAAGAATCTATGGAAGAAGATGTTCCTGACGATTTTTTTGCGAGTGATGAAAGTGCTCTATTCATTGAACAAATTACAATAGGTCGCTTCTTTAGTTCTAGAGACCTG
>CAILUB010000075.1 GCA_903837305.1 uncultured Cytophagaceae bacterium | reverse complement strand
GCCGTCATTTTAATATACCTATAGGAGTATCTTCTTTCTATAGAACTCCGGAGTTAAATACCATTATAGGTGGTGCTAAAAATTCTCAACATACAACTGGTGAGGCTATAGATATAGATGCAGATATATTTGGCAAGCTAACGAATAGTGAAATTTTTAACTATGTTAAAGATAATTTGGTGTTTGATCAATTAATATGGGAGTTTGGAAATAAAAAAAATCCTGCATGGGTTCATGTTTCTTTAAAAAGAAAAGGGGTTAATCGAAAACAAATACTATATCTGTAATGATCCCAAAAGGTACGCCTTTTCATAATAGCTTTAGATCTTATATGTACACCGAAAGAGGCAAAAGAGCTGGGTGTAGTGAGAGGTGGAGAAATTTTTATAATATTCAAAAAAAATAGACTGGACTTTTGATCCAGTCTTATGATCGTACATTTATTACCATATCCTAATAGCCGTCCAAATATTTTCAGAGTTTAGATACTCTAAATAATAGTGACCATCAGAATACTTTCTAATTATCGGTTTGTGCATTTGATACGTTGCTAGTATCATTATTAGTATTACTGCTATAATCGCACCCATTCATCCTCCTTTCTGCTCTGTTTGCGTATAAAATAAAATATGTAAATATTAAACCTATGGTCGCAAGTAATCCTACTGCTGCTAGGTATACTATAACAATTGCTTCAAATTTAGTGAGTATCATTTCTATTTCTCCTTTCTAACTCTTGTTTGTATTTTTTATACCCAAGAATTTTTTTAGCCTTTTTGCCGAAGATAATTTCTTCTTCATACCACATATCATCGGCAGACAATCCACCGCCAAACCTATAAGTAACACCTTCTTCAGATTTCTTTTTTATAAAATTAATTATGCTTAATAAATGAGAATCTTCTAATTTATTTATAGGTATTTTAACCCCGCTTTTTGTTATATGTATTTCCATATCGTTATTTTTTTAGCTTTAATTCTGCTTCTCTCACCATGTTTCGTATTTTCTCACCATAATTCTCCTCTGCACTCTCACCCTTTACGTTCTTAACATCTTTTATAGATTTTGACTTAATAGCAAATTTATAACCTACTTCAACTGATGCATTTATTAGTCTACGCATTGAATTATTTGAAAGAACACCACCAAAAGGATGTTTTTGTTCAAGTTTGGTCATATTAAATTTTTCCAATGTGTACTCTTTAGCTTTTTCAAGTGAGAATTTTTCATCTGAAATATCAGGCTCACTCTTTACGCTTGTGAGGGCTTGGAGTAAAAATTCAATTTCTTCAAATTTTAATGCAATATTAATACTTTGTGTTCTACCTTTTATGTAGTCACGAGTGTCTTCTAACTTTTCTATTAAATCTTTCATTTCTTATTCCTCCTTATAATCTGATTTGTTAATAATCTCTGTTGATGGATATAGTTCTTTGTACTCACCACGCTCTCTTAAGCATATTGTATGTACCAACGCCACAGCATTGAATAATAATGCCACAGCCTCCTTCTTATGCCCATTGATCTGGAAATCATTTACGTGTCTAAGAACTGATTCTACACACGCCTCTTCCGGAATACCCTTGAAGTAATTTATTTGAGCAAAGCTATTCTCTGTTGTTGACAGGTATTCTGCTAATGCTTTTAGTGCTAATGGTGATATCCAATCGAATCGTTCTCTTCCGGTGTTGTCTGATCGAATTGCTCCAGATGGGAATCGGCGGATTTTACTTTCTTGTTTTATTCCAATTGGTTTTTTTTCTAATACTTCATCACAATGTTCTAATAATACAGTCAATGCTATTGTATTAGCATCGAATATTGTTGGCCAAACTTGTTTTAAATAAATAAATTCATGATTATCTAATACAAAATAATCATCATCTAATGATGCTTGAAATGAACACCCTTTAAAATTGCTATACCATTTTCCATTTGGTATTTCTATGTTTTCTTTTATTTTTATGTACATGATTATATTGTATAAGTTTCTGTTTCTCCTAATGCCTCCCAAGGGAAATTAATTATAATACCTAAAAATTCTGATGCCCATTGAATTACGGCATCTAAATACTCTAACATTTGTGTGTTGGTCATCTTACGAGT
>CAILUB010000074.1 GCA_903837305.1 uncultured Cytophagaceae bacterium | reverse complement strand
TTCTCTTTTCTCGCGACTATGCTCATATTTTTATAATTACAGCGTAAATATACTTAACAGTGTTAAGTTTTCAAAATGTCGTATTTTGCATCAAATCCAAAAAGCTATGAAAATCGACTTTATCCATAAAATCCAGCACATCGGGATCCCCGTACATAACATGGAAATCTCTATCCCCTTTTACGAACGCCTTGGTTTCGAGAACGTGATGGAATCGCCCTTTGAATTTGAAGGTGGTTTTGGAACCTGCGTGATGATGAAGAACAACGAGGTGATTGTGGAGTTGTACCAAATGCCGGAAAAGCAATTAGCCGAAATCAAACAGCGCAAAGTTGGTCACATCGACCATTTCGCAATAGACGTGGAGGATGTGGATTATGCGTTCGAAGCGTTGAAGCACGCTGGATTTGATATGATAGAGAAGGAGCCTACGTTTTTGGCTTTTTGGAAAAATGGTACGCGCTTTTTCAATGTGAAGGGGCCAAGCGGCGAGATTATCGAATTCAATCAAGTACTCTAAATCAAATACTCTATATAGAAAAAGGCGAACCACTGGTCCGCCTTTTTACCCTTAATTTTTCACTATTTAGTGCTTTACAGGGGATTAGTTCATCGCGACGATATCGCGTTTCACTTCAGTTTTGATCTTAAACGACTTAGCTGTGATCACGTTTTTTCTGATATCAAATACCACCATGCGGTAGTTTCCATCAGCCAATCCAGCCAAATTGAACAATTTTTGCGTTGCGATTCCTTCCTTGTGAATCTCGTTATTTTCTCCATCGTAGATCACGACGGTGGCTCCCGCTTTTGCTGAGACCCTATATTTTAATTTACCTACAGATTCGATGTTCACGGGAAGAGATAATTCTGCTCCATTTGCGGCAGAAACGACAGACAAATTGGCTGCGAATAATAAGGCAGCTACCACGTACTTTTTCATAATGCTTGATTTTAAAAAACTTAGGCGGAAATATTTCCGTTTGTTGTCCCAAAACTAGTCCTTTCACATTACCTCCCAATTAAATCTGTGTTAATTTTAACTTTTCTAAGAAAGTTCTTCTATAAAAAATGCAAAAACTTGAAATTGTACCATATAATTGCCCAGAAAAGTGAAATTTTCTGCGAAAAATCGCAATGTTATGGAATTGTTAAATTCATATAACCTCATTTAACAATTCCATAACAAAAGCCTAACATTGGCTTAACCAAGCCCATTGTAAGAGGGGATACTTTTGTGTATTCAAAATCACCAGTATTCCATTTTTATGAAATTATTTTACAAATACACCAATCTCATCATTTTATTCATTTCGCTATCAACAGCGGCATTTGCGCAAGAAGGTACCCTTCGTGGAACTATTAAAGACGCAAAAACGAAAGAAGACATTATCGGAGCAACCATCTTAGTGCAAGGCATTAATAAAGGCGCAGCAACTGATATTAATGGGTTTTTCTCTATAGCTAAGCTTCCTGCAGGATCTTATTCTTTAAAGATCTCTTATGTAGGTTACGATTCTAAAATTTATGAAGGAGTTAAAGTAGAAGCAGGTCAAGTCACTGATTTGAACTTAGCTATTTCTGAAGCCACCTCAACCTTAGCGGAAGTTAAAGTGGTAGCACAACGTTTAACCAATACAGAGGTTTCCGTTATTTCAGAAATCAAAGCTGCTCAATTAGTTGTCAGTGGTATTTCAGCCGCACAAATCACAAAGACTCTAGACCGTACAGCGGCAGAGGTGGTGAAGCGTGTTCCGGGTGTTACCATCTTCGGTGAGCGTTTCATTAACATCCGTGGACTAAACGAACGTTACAATACGGTTCAGTTGAATAACGCTTTCGCTCCTTCGATGGAGACGGACGTTCGTTCATTCTCATTCGATATCATTCCAGCAGGTCAAATCGACCGTATTTTGGTATTCAAATCACCATCAGCTGAAATTCCAGGTGAATTCGCAGGTGGTGTAGTAAAAATCTTTACGAAGTCAATTCCAGAAAATAATTTCTTGACGTTAGATGTTTCTAGCTCATATAGAGAGGGAACTACGGGTGAAAAATTCTACTCATCGAAAAATGCTAATTTAGCCTGGACAGGTTTCGATCAAGGCTATTTTGATTTACCTAAGTCTTTCCCAGTAAACAGAACCTCATTAATTGGATCATCGCCAGCGGGTCTTGATGCCATCGGTGCTTCACTTAAAAACAACTGGCTACCTATTCAATCATCAGCTATGCCGGATATCCGCGCTTCTCTTTCTGGAGGCCTTAAGCTAAATGCAGGTGATGTAAAAATTGGTAACGTAACAGGTATCAATTATTCAAATACTCGTTCTATTTTCCGCATGGAGCGTAATGATTGGGGATATTCTCAAATTGGATCAACTGGTGAGCCAGACGAGATTTTCTCCTTCGTAGACAATCAATTCACTAATGCTATTCGTGTAGGTGCTTCACACAACTGGTCTGTTAAGTTACCAGGAGGTTCAGTATTTGAATTTAAGAATCTATTCAATCAACTATCTAATAATCAATACATCCAACGTTCAGGATTTGATAATGGATCTAACTGGGATATTCGTTCATTTGATCAAGTTTTCCGTGGTATCTACACTGGTCAGCTAACAGGTCGTCATGAATTTCAAGAAGGTAGCTTGAAAACAGATTGGATGGTCGGCTATAATTCAGCCTACCGTAATCAACCTGATTACAAACGTTTCCGTTACAACATGGATGGAACAAATTCAAGTTTATTTATTCCAAACGGAGCAGCTCAAACATTTATCTTAGGTCGTACGTACATCAACATGGATGAGCATTCTTATACGGCTGCGTGGAATGTAGACAAAAAGGTAAAAGTGGGATCAGATAAGGAATTAGACTTTAAAACGGGTCTTTTCTATGAAGATAAGGCACGTAATTTTGGTGCTAGAAATATAGGATATGTAAAATCAACACCTACATTCCAGACGACATTGCCTATCGATCAGTTATTTTCTCCACAAAACTTTAATTCATCAACTGGAATTAAAATTGATGAGCAAACTAACCCGAATGACTCTTACAAAGCAACAAATAATTTAATTGCAGCTTACGCATCAGTTAACTATGCTTTAGGAAAGAAATTCAATGCCATCGCAGGTATTCGTGCAGAGCAAAATAGTCAAAAACTAAACTCTGCAGACCTAGTAGGAAAGGCAATTAATTATGACAACACGCGTCTTGATTTATTGCCATCTATGAACTTGACCTATAACTTCACGGAGAAATCATTGCTTCGTTTAGCTTATGGTAAAACGTTAAATCGTCCAGAATTTAGAGAGTTAGCTCCTTTCTCTTTCTATGATTTTGTGAATAACAGAACCGTATCAGGTAATCCAACCTTGAAAAATGCAGACATTCAAAATTTTGATTTCCGTTATGAATTCTATCCTACTCCTTCTGAGTTGATTAGTATTGCGGCGTTCTACAAAGATTTTACTAATCCAATTGAAGTTGTTTTTGCCTCTGGCGCTAATCCAATTCTTAATTTCTCGAATGCGAAATCGGCTTATTCAACTGGTTTAGAGGCAGAGTTTAGAAAAAATTTGAATGCGGCGAATCCATCCTCATTCCTGGGAAAAACGAGCTTAGTATTTAACGGAACGTATATTTTTAGTCGTGTTAAGTTAGACGATGCAGTAGCAAAGGATCAATCAGATGATCGCCCATTGCAAGGTCAGTCACCTTACATCATCAACGCTGGTTTGAATTATAATGATTCGAAAAAGGGATTTCAGCTTAATCTGAATTACAACGTCATCGGTAAGCGTATCTTCGCTGTTGGTAACAACTTTGGTTCACCTTATCCAGATTGGTTCGAGATGCCTCGTAACGTAATTGATTTCAATTTCTCTAAGCAACTTTCTAAAATGTTGATGATCAAAGGGGGAGTTAGTGATTTACTAAATCAAGGAAATACCATCTTACAAGATGGTAACCAAGATCAAGTTTTCGACAGAAACCAAGATCAAATCATCCAAAACTACGCACCAGGTCGAGTAGTCTCTTTAGGAATTATTGTATCACCTTTTAACTAATAATAAATTTCACCTAAATTTTAATTACACACAAAATGAAACGCTTACAAACAAACATGTTTAAGGTTTTCGCAATGTTAGCTCTAGTAGCTGTAACATTAGCTGGATGCTCTAAGGAAGACGAAGTTTTCCCATTACCAACAGTTTCTACTTCAGGAACTTTCGCTGGAACCCCTGGTTCTACTGTTACAGTTAAAGCAACAATTAATGCTCCTGCTGGAATCAAGTCAATCACAGTCTTGAAAAATGGTGCTGCATTTGATTCTAAGATTTTAGCTGGTGAAAAAACATATGAATATGTAAAAGATTACGTAGTAGAAGGCGCTGCAGGAACGACTGTTAACTTCACTATTCAAGTAACGGATAACCAAAATCAGGTTTCTACTTTAGTAGCTATTCCTGTGGCAGTTTCTGCTATTCCTCCAAAAGTGATTGTTGATGTGGAAGGTGTGATCGAAGGTAATGTTACTTGGACTAAAGATAAAATCTACCGTCTAAAAGGATATGTTCGTGTAGGTGAAGAAGCTGTTTTTGGAACTATTTCAAAAGTAGGTGTTCTAACCATCGAAGCGGGTACTGTTATCATTGGAGACAAGGCTACAAAAGGTACGTTAATCGTTCAACGTGGTTCTAAATTAAACGCTATCGGCACTGCTGCAGCACCTATCGTATTTACTTCTGCTGAAGGTGTTGGTTCTCGTGCTCCAGGAGACTGGGGTGGAGTAGTTATCTGTGGTAAAGCTCCTAATAACTTAACTGGTACAGTTGAATTAGAAGGTGGTTACAAAGGATACCATGGTGGTACAGTTGCTGATGATAATTCAGGTACTTTAAAGTATGTTCGTATTGAGTACGGTGGAATTCCATTGAACCCGAACCAAGAGATCAACTCATTAACAATGGGTTCAGTAGGTTCAGGTACTACATTAGAATACATACAAGCTTCTTACGGTTTAGATGATTCATTCGAGTGGTTTGGTGGTACTGTTAACGCGAAATATTTGATCGCTTACAAAGGTACAGATGACGATTTCGACGTGGATAATGGTTTCTCTGGAAACGTTCAATTCGGTTTAGGATACCGTGATGGTAACTTAGCGGATGCTTCTGGATCTAATGGTTTTGAGGTAGATAATAACTCAAACGGTGATGCTGCAACTCCATTTACTTCAGCAACATTTGCTAACATGTCTATCGTGGGACCTATTGGAACATCTTCTTCATATGCGGATAATAACTTCCAAAATGGTGCTCAGTTACGTCGTAACAACAAATTAAAAGTATACAATACATTCATCACTGGTTACCCAACTGGTTTATATATCGATAGCCAAAAAGGTAGTGCAAAAACAAATGCAGCGAACGGTGACTTAGTTGTTAAAAACTTAGTTATTGCTGGTACTACTGGAATCACTGGTGCATTCAAGTCATTAAACTCAAACGTTTATGGATTTGGTGTTGCCGTGGCTGATGAAGAGCAAATCGCTAAGACAGGTTCTGCAGGTACTGTAGCTACTAAGCCAATTGAGATCGGTTCTGGTGTTAAGGCTTCTGATTGGTTCAAAGCAATTGCAGGTAACAAAGTATTAACTTCTACAGCTAATACGGGTATCTCATCTGCTTTATGGTCATCTCGTCCTACGTTAACTTTAACGGCTGGAACTTCTGAGTCATTGATCGGAACAGCTTTACCTACATTAACAGGTATGACTGCAACAGATTATATTGGTGCATTCAAAGATACAGATTGGACTTCAGGTTGGGCTGAATATTCTCCTAACTCAGTTCTATACATCAAGTAAGAATTAAACTAAAGGGCCACCTGTCGCACAGGTGGCCCTTTTTTATACACCAATGAAAAAGATACTCGCACCAATATTCATTAGTTTATTTATTTTTTCAGCCTGCCATTCGAAAGAGGAGGCAGAATACTATTTCTCAGATGCTGAACGAGATACCTTGTTGACTAATGTGATAACCTTAGTCTCAGAAAATGCAACTTATGCAAATGTAGATACGAGGTTTCAAAAGAAATTTAGAGCAGAATATGTGAGTCGCTTGCCGCTGTATCATTTTGTCAAATTGACCAAATTAGAGAACGGAGAGTGCTACTTTTTGCTCAGCAGACCAGTGGCGAATTTGAAAGAATTACGTCGTGGCGTAGTGGGTAAGTTCACCTTAAATGAAGGTAGCTTACAGCCGGAAAATTTTGAGGAGGTAGTTAATACGCCTCATTATTCAGAAGAATTAGTAATTGAGAGAGGGACTTTTCTTTTCCGTGAATTAATGAAGAAAGGGAATCTCAATGAGTATTTATCTATGGCGCATTATGTGGAGTGGCCGGATAAATCCTTGAAATACGACAAAGTGAAAAAGACTTGGGTTTCGACCGGAGCTTTATAAAGATAATATATTGGTGTAATACAGAAAATGCTGAGGAGATTCTCCTTAGCATTTCTTGTTTTATTGATTTGATAATGTGACGGTTACAATCTGATTATTTGTATATCTTAGCTTTGGCTTTCTAAAAAAAGAATATGAACAAACTATACACTTTATTATTCGTTCTGGTTGCCGTTTCATTTACGGCCTCAGCACAGAAAGAGTCTGACGCACGCGTTATCGTCATCACGACAGACGGTTATCGCTGGCAAGAATTATTTAACGGTATTGATACATCCATTGTGAAAATTAAGCGTTTTCACCACGGGGATTCTGCTCGTTTAATTCAGCAATATTATGCACCTACAGTGCAAGAGCGACGCGAGAAATTGATGCCTTTTTTCTGGGGTAAACTAGCTGCTGCTGGCCAAATCCATGGTAACAGAGCTGCTGGAAGTCAGGTAGACAACGCGAATCCGTATTGGTTTTCCTATCCTGGATATAGTGAGATTTTAACAGGTCAGGTGGATACTGCTGTCAATTCTAATGACTATAAGCCTAATCCGAATACGAACTTTTTTGAATATTTGAATTCCTTGCCAGCGTACAAAGGAAAAGTGGCAGCATTCGGAGCTTGGGATGCATTTGATCGTATTTTAAATGAGAAAAGAGCGGGTTTTCCAGTGGTGAATGCGTTTGATTCGTATCCAGAATTAGAGAAGGATCCAGAGATGAAGATGCTTGCAAAGATGTTGAAAGAATCATTCAAGCCCTTTGGCATGGCAGAACCTATTGATGCATTTACCCATTTCAAAGCGATGCATTATTTGAAAAAGAACAAGCCTAAGGCCCTATACATTTCTTATGGTGAAACAGATGAATTTGCGCACGAGGGAGCCTATCATCATTACTTAGATGCAGCACATCAATTTGATGCATGGGTAGGGGAGATTTGGGATTTTGTGAATACAGACCCAGATTATAAAGGAAAAACTACCTTGTTGATTACAACAGATCATGGCCGTGGTGATGCTAATAAATACCAATGGACTTCGCACGGAGAGAAAGTGAAAGATTGTTACCAGATTTGGTATGCGATGATTGGTGCAAATGTTCCGGCTTTAGGCGAGGTTAAAGCGGCAGAAAAAGTCTACCAAAAAGAATTAATTCACAAGGCTGCAAAAGCCATGGGGGTAACGTTTAAAAGTGAGGCAAAATAAGGTATTTAACAATTCCTTAACATTGAATTTAGAATAGAAGCGTACTTTAGTAAATTGAGTTTTATTTATAATATTAGTTTTATGTTCGGATTAGATCCTACGTTGTTCTTCCTACTTTGTTTCTGTCTATTAGCCGCTTGTGCTTTTGAATTTGTGAATGGTTTTCACGATACAGCTAACGCCGTAGCTACCGTTATTTACACGCATTCCTTGCGTCCTACACAGGCGGTAGTTTGGTCAGGATTTATGAACTTTTTGGGTTTATTAACAGGTGGCGTAGGGGTCACTATGAGTATAATAGGGCTGCTCCCCACCGAGTTGCTCGTCGATACGAATGTCTATCATTCGATGGCTATGGCTCTTTCCTTACTAATATCAGCGATTTTGTGGAATTTAGGGACTTGGTATTTTGGTATTCCAGCATCTAGTTCACACACGCTAATTGGTTCTATTATCGGTATCGGTGTAGGCCACGCTTTACTGCCAGAAGCATCGAATAAAGGTATTGCCGCCTTGAATTGGGATAAGGTAATTGAGATTGGTCAAGCGCTTTTATTATCTCCTTTGTTTGGTTTTGCATTAGCTATCATCTTAATGTACATCTTAAAAAAGACGGTTACGAATAAGGAAATTTTCAAAGAGCCTAAGAAAAAATCGCCGCCACCGTTGTGGATTCGCTCGATCTTAATCGCGACTTGTACGTTAGTTTCGTTCTTTCACGGACGTAATGATGGCCAAAAGGGAATCGGATTAGTAATGGTCATTTTGATTGCTTTCTTACCAGGTTATTTTGCTATCAATACGACTCTAGACATGCAAATGGTGAAGTCTAGCTTAGCAACGGTACAAACTATTTCAGCTAAAATTGATACGGTGCCTTTATCAGACAAAGAGCGTGGTTACGTAATGGAATTAAAAAAGTCAGCTACCGATTTAGCGGTCATTACGGCACAGAATTTAACTCCTGCTACCTTATCTACCGACCAAAAATTTGCGATTCGTAAAGCTGCCCTAACGATCAATAAAAATTCTAAGAAATTAATTGAAAGCGAATCAGTTGCTTTGTCTGAAACAGATAAATCAGCTTGGAAAAAAGCAACGGCAGGTTCGAAAGCTCCTTTCTTTACGTTCGGAGCTTCGTCTAGTACAGGTATGGCAGGAGTAACAGACTTTGCTCCTAATTGGGTGATGTGGATGGTAGCTCTTTCCTTAGGTTTAGGAACCATGATTGGTTGGAAACGTATCGTTGTAACCATTGGTGAGAAAATTGGTAAAGATCACTTGACGTATGCGCAAGGTGCTTCAGCAGAATTAATAGCCTCTTTAACCATCGGATTAGCTACTGCTTATAAGTGGCCAGTGAGTACGACGCACGTATTAAGTTCTGGTATAGCGGGAACGATGGTGGCACAGCGTGGCATTAAAAACCTTCAAGGAGATACAGTGAAAAGTATCGTTTTGGCTTGGATTTTAACCTTGCCTGTTACGATTATTCTTTCTGCTTTATTGTTCTTATTCTTCCGTTGGATTACGGGATAGTTTTCCTTTGAAATAGATCCACGATCCGGCGGATAGGGCAAGTCCTGCAAATCCTAAGATCGTGATCCAAGAGAAAAAGAGTTGCGGCAGGTTCCAGTTTGGAAAAATAAAGCCTGCCGCAATTAATAACACATTGTATCCTAAGTAGCCAATCGAGTCTACGATATACATCAAGAAACCGATATTCGCTTTGTGCCTAGTGATCGCGATCATGCGTTCAAACACGGACGTTGTGATGGTTAAATAGGGCAAGTATATGCCAAATCCGGTCAACACAATTAGCCAAAAACTGTTCATCGAATGCACGCCCCACAAACCGGCAATGACCAGCAATAAATAGCCGGTTGCAATGGCACTAAGGCTAATAAAAAAGGCGAGGTAGTTTCGTTTAATTAAGACTAAACTTCCGTTAATCACGAGGATTCCAATGGTGACCCATATTTCTGTTTGAGAATAAATAGAGGGTACTCCATCATAGCCTAAATAATGCCAAATTTCTGGCGCAAAATCCGATCGAATGCCGCGTAACAAAGAGGCAAACAAATACAATAAGGAGATCGTTAAAATGCCCGGCCATAGCTGCTTTACCAGTTGAATACGGTCTTTTTGTGTCATGGGTTGACGTTCTGCTCGATCGGCCACTTCTTGCGCGGTAGGACGTGGAATCTGTGTCAGCATCCAGACAAAAAATAGAAAAGGAAGCGCGTACAGTAAACCAGCTGCAAAGGGCATCCAGTTCTCAGCGACGCCCCAATTCAATATGGAAACGCCAACCGATTTAGATACGCCATCGGCTAGGATAAAACTGCTCCCCAAGGCAGCGATGAATAATTCGGTGTTCTTTTTGCCCTCTAAAAAGCCTTGGATATAACCGAATATCATTCCGAGCGGGAGACCATTTAGTAGTAAAAAGATCAAATTATAGGGCTTTGGCACTAACCCAAATCCCAATAATGCTAACTCTGCTATTAGAATACTCATGATAATCGCCTTCGCTCGTTTCTCCCAGGTGATGGAGGAGACGAAGAAAATGCCGCACCATTTCGAAAGCATGTAGCCGGCGATTTGAGAAGATATGAGGATGGATTTCCAGTGGATCCCCATGAAAAACTGTTCTTCATAGGTGCCCGCGGTGAAGGGTTTACGGAAACCATAGACGCAGAAATAGCAACCAAAAGCGGCGATCATGGACCAAGCGGGATGCCATTTCCAGTTCTTTACATCTGTCTGGATCATTTCAAGTGCTCCCGTAGCATCGAGGCGTAAAATTCTATGGGCTGAACAGTTAGATTAGGGACTTTGGCCATATCATCATAGCGACGCAACTGCACCGCGTCCCGGTAATAGGGATTCGCCTCAAAAGCTTGGCATTCTTCCGCTGACATTGGTCCGCCTTGTAATTGCAGGCTGATAACCGATGGCTCGCTTAATAGCGCAAAATAGTCCGTTTCCACAGCACACAAATAGCGTTTCGCAGCTACGTGCAAATGAACAGGTTCTGAAACAGCTTGTGTGAAGTATTTAATCAAAAAACGATGGCCTAATTCTTCATGCAAATCATCAATTCCTTGCTCCGGTGCATCATCCGGAAGGGCGTGCAATAAATGGCCCACATCATGCAACAAGGAGGCAACGACTAAACTAGTAGGCGCCTTTTCTGCAAGGGCTAAATGCGCAGCCTGTAAAGCATGTTCTCCTTGCGTCACCGGCTCTCCACCATATTCAGAGTCCCCTTGTTCATGGAATAGGGTGATGATTTTTTCGATGATGTCTTTAGCCATGGCTTGTTAATTATTTATGTTAAATTAGGGCTTATAAAAGGCCAATAAAAGGCGATTAAGGCTATTTAAAAGAGATTTTACCTGGGGGTAATTATTTGATAATATGGAAGAAAACTATACGATACGAAAGGCAGAACAATCCGATGCTTCATCCGTAAAATGCTTGCTGGAGGAGTTAGAAAATCGCTTATTTGACCAAGCTGTTTTCACCCGAATTTATACGGAATACCTGCATACTCCCCTAACGCTCATGTACGTGGCCATTCAAAATGAAAACGAGATTATCGGTTTCATTTCGTGCAAGGGACAATCTCTTTTACACCATGAAGGTCTCGTGTTTGAGATTCAAGAATTGATCGTGACCGCGTCGCACCAGGGTAGAGGAGTAGGTCGTCAATTAATCGCTACATTGAAGCCTGAATTGGCGCAGCTAGGAGCTAAGTCCCTTGAAGTTACCACCAATAAAAGACGCAAAGAAGCCCACGCATTTTATCAATCCGTGGGCTTCCTAAATTCGCATGAAAAGTTTACGATTTACTTTTGACTTAGCTTTAAAGCCTGCTTGATTTTAGTAAAAATATCGTAGTTGTTATAGATACCACCGAAGGCTTCAGCCCCTGGACCGAAAGCAAAAACAGGAATCATCTGTCCGGTATGTCCTTTCGTCGTGAAGGCTCCTTTTACTTCACCAGTCTTCATATTTCCGCCCATGAGCGCAAAACCACCTGTTTCGTGATCTGCTGTAATAAGCACTAAGGTTTCTTTGTCTTTTGCTGCAAAATCTAGTGCAAATCCAATACTCTTATCGAAGTCCACCATTTCTGTAATGATGTAGTCCGTATCGTTTGCATGACCACCCCAATCGATCTGGGAACCTTCGATCATGACGAAAAATCCTTTCTTATTTTGGTTCAGAATTTCAAGTGATTTTTTAGTGGATTTCAATAAGGCATCGCCGCGACCTTCCATCACTTTGATCGGATTTTCCTCCGCGTACAACGCGACAAGTGGGCCCTTTGTGATACCATCTACATCCAACGTCGAATGAACTTGGTATCCTTTTTTGCGCAAGGTATCTAACAAATTCATGCCGTCTTTTCGCTTCTCGAAATACTTTCTTCCGCCACCTATAACTACATCAACAGGTGTTTTCATAAAATCCAAAGCGATTTCTTCGTGCATCGAGCGCTTTAATTGATGCGCAATGAATGAGGAGGGAGTCGCGTCTGTGATATCACAGGTGCTTACTAGGCCTGTTGCTAAACCTTTTTGTTCCGCCATTTCTAATAGAGTGACAGAAGGAACTTTCAAGGAATCTAATCCGATGGCGCCATTATATGTCTGTTTGCCGGTAGCAAAGGCGGTGGCTCCTGCGGCGGAATCGGTCACATAATTATCAGACGCCTGGTTTTTATGGAAACCGATCACCTTCACGCGCTCCAGATTTAGATGGCCTCGATTAGCGGTTAATCCCGCATAAATCTGGCTAACACCCATTCCGTCGCCTATGAGGAGGATGACATTTTTAGGGGCTTTTTGGCCCATTAAACTTGCGCTTAACAAGCACAGAGCTATGATTTTTTTCATGAATATAGTTTTTGAATGTATTCTGCAGTGAAACCTGGCGAGGTGGTCATCCCTTTGCCACCAATTCCGTTGATAATATGGATCACATCATCCACGACTTTCGTGAATACCTCTGATTGAGTTCCTTGTAAATAGAAACCAGCCCAGGTCGAATCGACAGTCCAGTTTTCAAGCAATGTGATCCGCTTCGCTTCCGCCAACATCATCTCATTAATTTCAGAAGAGACTTCAAACCCAAAATTAGCTTGTTCTCCAGCCGGCACATATTCGTGCGAATCCCCTAAAATGATCGAGCCATCGTCTGCTTGTTTAAACAAGATGTGTATGCCTTTTGCTTGTAATTGTTTTTGCTCGGAAGACGTGTAAATCTTTGAAAATGATGGGCAAGATTTGAAGCTATCGTAGCGACGAATCGTTAAGCCTGTTAGGATATTCGATTTGAGTATTTTCTTCTGAGGCGTTAGGCGCATCATCTGCAATTTGCTGATTTTTAGCTCAGCTGTAGGGTAGTGTTCTGGTAATAAAAATTGCGTGTCTCTACCATTCGCAAGGATCACTTGATCTCCCCAAAATGTTTGCTTTTTCGAAGTCGTAATCATCGCAATGCCGCGCTTTTTTTCCACCGCAATCACCGGACATAAGTTATGGTAATGCAAGCCTAGGTTTTTAATCATAAACTCGCGAACGCGGTGTACCATCACCAATGGATTCAGCGAGGCTTCCTCCGGAATAAATAATCCCCCTTTCACATACTCCTTTTTGAAATGGGGATTAATCTCTAACGTTTCTGAAGCAGTGTACAGACGAGAGGTATAATCACGGTCCTTAAAAAGTTGCATCATTTCCTCTAGCAAGGTCATTTCCTGGTCATCCGAGGCAACGTACCAAGAACCGTTTTTTACTACGGAGATATCCACTTCTTCTTGTAAGTCCTTATAGATTTTCAAGGATTTTCTACCATAATCGAACCAAGAATCTAAGGCTTGACCCGAGGGAACCGCTTGCCCAAAATTGCGAAAACTCGCCTCATAAGGCTGCGCGTCCTTTTCTAATAACAAGACCGATTTTCCTTTTCTCAGCGCGTGGTAGGCACAATAGGTTCCTATGATGCCGCCACCTACAATGACTAGATCGTATTTTCTATTTTTATACATAAGAGATGAGATCAGAAATTTTCTCTAAAAGTCCATCGTTTGGATGTGCGGCTAATTGCTCCCGCGTGTGTGTCCCATTGCAAACCCCTAAGGCATAGCGAACACCTGCATTTTTGCCAAAAAGCAAATCCACCGGGGTGTCACCCACATTAATTACTTCTTCTAGATCCGTAATACCTAGCGACTTCATGGCATATTGAATCATCGCAGGAGATGGCCTTCCTTCGCCATTCACCTCGTCCGGTGTAACGGAAAGATGAATGCTTGTCGAGGATTCCAAGTTAGCCACCCAGCCAAGGCGTCCTAAAATGATATCGGCTACCTCGCGGTAAAAACCGGTGGTAAGCGCAATTTTAATTCCTTTCTGATGCAAGGCCTCGAATAATGCTAAGCATCCTTCCGTAGGATAGACGGGTTGTGTCCGGTAATGATTTTCTAAGATGGTTTTAAAATCCGCATATGACTTTGCGGCTAGATCGGTTATGCGCGGATCTCCTTCTCCTAATTGCTCCGTCCACAACAAAGTGAAAACATACAATTTAGCATAGCCTTGTAAGGCTAAAATACGCTCATCGCTAGAATGCAATTCGTTTTTAATGGCCGCTTGTTTAAAACAATATTCGACTTCATGCTGGTCCATCACCGTGGTACCGGCCATGTCTAAAACGACTAATTTAATTTCTTTCATGATCAAAGGTACAAGCACTAGATTACCTACCTATTAAGCAAAATTTATGAAATTGTTATGTATTGAAATATGGTATTTTTCTAAGATTTTCTACGGAAAAAATTTGTTTTAAAACAGGGCTTAATGTAATCGTAATACGCCAGCCTTTTTCTTAACGATTTCTTGTTTTTTCTGATTCATCCTCTTTAAACGAGTAGTCTACTTTTGCATCGAACATTAATTAAACTAACTCATATGAAAAACAATGTACAAATGTTTTTTGCAAAAATGAGCCCCAAATCTTTGATTTGGCTCATTTTTGCATTAATTACTACGGTAAGTATGACCTCATTCGGTCAGTCGCGTAGTTTGAAAGGAACGGTTACTTCTATAGAGGAGAAATCAGGTGTTCCAGGTGTTACTATCCGCGTAAAGGGTAGTTCTAAAGGTACGTTAACGGATGCACAAGGTGCTTATTCGATCTCCGTATCAGGAAATGAAGTTTTACAATTTTCCATGATTGGCTATACTTCTAAAGAGGTAGCGGTTGGAAATGTTTCAGAACTAAATGTCGTTTTATCTCAAGACGAAAAACAATTACAAGAAGTAGTTGTAACGGCTTTGGGTATCAAAAAAGACATTCGTAAAATAGGGGTTGCTATCCAGTCTGTAGACGGAGCTAGCACGATTAAGGCACGTGAGCCTAATGCGATCAACGCATTATCAGGTCGCGTCGCTGGTTTAACGATTGGTGCTCAACCAGAATTATTACGTAAACCGAATATCTCTTTACGTGGTAGCTCGACTGTTCTTTATGTGGTAGACGGTGTGCCTATTAACTCAGATACGTGGAATATCTCACCAGACGATATCGAAACATACTCGGTATTAAAAGGAGCCTCAGCTTCTGCTCTTTACGGTTTCCGTGGAAAGAACGGTGCGATCTTAATCACGACAAGACGTGGTTCTGCTGACAAGCGTGGTTTCTCAGTAGAAGTGAACTCTTCTACACAAGTGCAAGGCGGTTTCTACGCGATTCCTGAAGTACAAGATGAGTACGGTCCTGGTGATCACGGTTCATATGCTTTCGGTGATGGTAAAGGTGGTGGATTAAATGATGGTGACTACGATGGTGGTTGGGGTCCACGTTTTAACGGACAATTAATTCCACAATACGATTCTCCAGTAGACCCTATCACAGGAAAACGTGCTGGGACTCCTTGGATTGCACGTGGTAAGGATAACTTAAAGCGTTTCTTAGAAACAGGTATCTTATCTACTAACAACGTTTCAGTAGCGGCAACAGGCGAGAAATACAACTTACGTTTCTCTACTTCTCATATCTATCAAAAAGGTATTGTTCCTAATACCCAATTGAATATGACGAACTTTAACATCACGGCTGATTACAAGTTCTCGAACAAATTAAAGTTTGAGTCTAACTTACAATACAACCGTCAATACACACCTAACATTCCAGATGTAAACTACGGTCCTAACTCGATCATTTATAACATCGTATATTGGGCAGGTGCTGACTGGAATGTGGATGATATGCGTAATTACTGGCAAAAAGGTAAAGAAGGTATTCAACAAATCTATGCGGAATACCAACGTTACAATAACCCGTATTTCATGTCTTACGAATGGTTACGTTCTCACTACAAGACAGATATCGTAGGTCAAGCTGCTTTGCGTTACACGTTTAACGAGAGCTTGAACTTATTAGCACGTACACAAGTAACGACTTGGGACATGGTACGCACAGAGAAATTCCCTTACTCTGCAGGTACGTATGGTCGTGATGAGCGTCGTGGTGATTACCGCGAGGATCGTCGTTCTTTATTTGAGAACAACACAGAATTATTGTTAACATTCGACAAAGATTTGTTACCAGGCTTTAATACGAAGATTAACGCGGGTGCATCCCAACGTCTTTTCCTATACAAGTCGATCTTCGCTTCTACGAACTATTTGAACGTTCCAGGTTTATACAACTTCTCGAACTCGGCTCTTCCAGTTCAGGTGGGTAATTTTGGTTCTGACATGCAAGTGCTTTCAGCGTATTATTCTGCTGACTTCTCTTACAAGAAGTTCTTAACCGTATTTGCTACAGGTCGTTTAGATAAATTATCTACCTTGCCAGCTGGGAAGAACTCCTTCTTCTACCCTTCATTCGGAGCGGTTTCAGTCGTATCTGATTATGTGAATTTACCTGAGGTAGTTTCTTTCTTGAAATTCCGTGGATCGTATGCGAACGTGAAAGATGGTTTAACTTCATCTACGATTGATAACCGTGTCGGAACGTATTCTGGAGAAAACTACAACTCTCCTTACGATGGTCCATCTTACCAAAACAATACGGTTTACTCCACTGGTTTCTTTTACAATAACCAAACAGGTGCAACCTACGGTAACGAATTGAGCAATCCGAACTTGAATCCATCAGAGACTTCTCAGACGGAATTCGGTATGGACTTACGTTTAATGAAAAACCGTATTGGAATCGATGTTGCTTATTTCATCTCGAATGACGGTCCTTCCATCTTCTCATTACCTATCTCTTCTACTTCTGGTTATACCTCAGCTTTAGTGAATGGTATCAAGACTCAGAAGAAAGGTTATGAGATCTCAGTAACAGGAACACCGATCCAAACAGCTGACTTTAGCTGGGATGTGTTAGCGAACTACTCTACTTATGAGCAAACGTTAACAGAAATTTATCCAGGCATCACTAATCTAAATACCTTCTTAAAAGTAGGGGATCGTATGGATAAAATTTATGGTTCAGCTTTCGTTCGTACTCCTGCAGGACAGATCATTAATACATCAGGTGGTATTCCAGAAAGATTAACGGGAACGCAATCACAATACTTAGGTAATGCAAACCCTGATTTTGTGTTTGGCTTTAATAACAAATTCACTTACAAGAATGTAAGCTTAAGCATCTTATTTGATGGCCGTATCGGTGGTAAAATCATCAACTATACGCAACAACAAGCGTACCGTGGTGGTCGCCACATCGGAACTACACAAGGAATCTTTGCAGCAGCTCGTCCGCAAGATGCTTTAGGTGTGAAAGCTTTCGTAGGTCAAGGGGTAGTTGTGTCTAACGGCGTTGCGATCAAGTACGACGCAGACGGTAAGGTGACTAACTTCTCTGATTTACAATTCGCTCCTAACACGGTGAAAACATATGTACAAGATTACGTAGGGCGTTACTACAACACGAATGAGGGTAACTTGATGGACCGTTCTTTCGGAATGTTAAAAGAAGTGGTTTTAGGTGTTAAACTTCCTTCTGCCTGGTTCGGCAAGTCTGTTTCTGGCGCAAACGTTTCTTTCGTAGGTCGTAACTTATTGTACTTCGCTGAAGCTAAGGATACTGATTTGTCTCAATACATTACAGACGGAGCTACAGGTGTTCAAACTCCTTCAGTTAGAAGCTACGGAGTTAACTTAAACTTCACATTCTAATTTTTTTCACTCTTATAAATGAGTCAAACAATGAAAATTAAAAATATAATCTTAGGCCTGTTGAGCTTCTCGGTATTAGCTTTAACTAGCTGCGAGAAGACCTTCGATCAGTTAGAGAAAGATTCTAACCGCGCGGTGCAAGTTCCTGCTTCTTTAGTTTTGCAAGCAGTGGAATACAATGTGATGAACGATAATGGTCGTCCTTTCTCTGCGGAGATGCGTTGGAACCAGTTCTATTGCTCTAACTATAACTATTATGCAAATAATGAGTATAATTTAGGCCAAATGCCTAACCAATATACGACCTTGAAAAACGTCGTAAAGATGGAGGAAGAAGCGAAGAAATTAGGTTTGCCAGACTTGAACGGATACTCTGCTTTGGGTAAATTCTTCCGTGCTTATTTCTTTGATCAAATGTCGAAGCGCGTAGGTGACTTGCCTATGACAGATGCCTTAAAAGGAATTGAAAACACAGCTCCTAAATACGATTCTCAAAAAGTGATCTACGTTCAAATCTTGAAATGGTTAGATGATGCAAACGCAGATTTAGCTACAGTAATCGCAAGAGGTGAAACAGTTTCAGGTGATTTCTATTTCGGTGGAGATTTGAAAAAATGGCAAAAAGTAGTCAACGCATACCGTTTACGTGTGTTGATCACTTTGTCTAAGAAAGATACGGATACCGATTTAGCGGTTAAAACGAAATTTGCTGAGATGGTTAGCAATCCTACAAAGTATCCTTTGTTAGGATCAAATGGGGAATCATTGCAATTTGTTTGGAATGCATTTAATAAATATCCTTCAAACCCGGATAACTTTGGTTTCGATGCGACGCGCCAAAACATGGCATCTACTTATGTAGGTTTCTTGTCTTCTACGCAAGATCCACGTGTGATGGTTACGTGTGAGCCAGCTGGTTCAGATTTGAAAGCAGGTAAATTACCTTCAGACTATACGGCTTACCGTGGTGCTGGTTCAGGTGATAACATTGATGACATGGCTAAGAATGCAGGTTTATCGAATGGCGCAGGTTTTGCTCCAGGGATCTACTCATTCCAAAGCCGTTCACGTTACTACCAAAACTACACAGGAGAAAATACGTTCCTTGTAGGATATCCTGAGTTATGCTTTAACATCGCTGAAGGATATGCACGTGGTTGGGCTACGGGTTCTGCTGAAGATTGGTACAAGAAAGGTATCAAGGCATCTCACGCATTCTACGGTATTGTAGAGGGAGCTAACACATTTACGTATTCTAAAACAGGTACAAAAGATGCAGCTGATCAAACGAAGTATACAGTTAACTTTAACTTCGATACGTACTATGCACAGTCAGCTGTAGCGTTAGACGCAACGAATGCGATCCAGAAAATTGTTTCTCAGAAATACGCAGCCTTCTTCATGAATTCAGGAATGGAAGCTTATTTCAACTGGAGAAGAACTGGTTTCCCAGCATTCTCTTCAGGAGTGGGTAATGGTAACTCCAATCGTATCGCTCAGCGTTGGATTTATCCAGCGACAGAGAGAACAGCGAATGCAACGAATTACACCGCTGCAATTACTAGCCAATACGCTGGTAAGGATGATATCAACGAGGTTATGTGGTTGAACAAATAAGTCGATGATTCTGGTACAAAAAAAGGAGAGACATTGTCCCTCCTTTTTTTTATTCATATCTCAAACTTTATTTTTTAGCTCTAGGAGCTCTTGCTTTAGGTTTTGCTGGAGCTTTAGCTGCAGGTGCCTTTTTAGGTGCTGCTGGTGCTTTTTTTGATACCGCAGGCGCTGCAGGTTTTTCTTTTGCGATCAAAGAAGCTAATAATTTAGCTTTCGCTACTTTCTTGCCTTCTTTCGCTTTTTTCTTAGCTTCTTTTTCTGTTTTCTTTTTAGCCTCTTTTGCAGCTTTTTCTTTTGCCTTTGCTTTTTCTTTCTCTTGCTCTGCAATTAGCTTGCTATATTTCTTAGCAACGGAAGCAATTGACTTGTGCGTTTCTTGCAATACTTTCTTCGCATTTTTTTCAGAAAGTCCTTTTAATTTAGGCAAGATGGCTTGCACTAATTGGTCTGTCAATTTTTTGTTATCCTCACTCATAATGGTTTTATTTATTGTGTTGGCCAAAGCTATGTAAAGAAATTGTTAAATAAAATTTATCAATGTTAACATTTAGGTAACATATGAAAATTTAACATTGGAATTAGTTAGAGGAGCTAAATTTTAAACCTACAATCCCAACAATAATTAGTGTTAGGAAGAAGATTTCCAGGCTGTTAGTAGGTGTTTTTAGAATAAAAACATCAAATAATTTAATGAATACGAGTGATATCGCTGTCCAACTTGCGATCGCTAACGTCAATGGAATACTCTTGAGAGAAAGTGATAGAAAGTAAATATTGGCGCCACCTAAGCCCAGGTAAACGAGCAAGTACCCGATTTCTTTCCCTACGGTCACACTGAAAAAGGGATTTTCGCTAATGGCGTACTTGATGGCATTTAGACTCACTTTTTTAAGAGAGTAGGTCCAAGCTGCTTCGAATCCTGCCGCAATTAATAGAAAGACCCAGGCTTTATACATAAGATGAATACGTATTGGTAAATCGGCCGTCAGGATATAAATCGATGATAGCGTAGCCTGGTTTTGTTTCTTGGTAATTTCCACCCCACCAAGCCCCACTGACAGCGCCATTGCAGCAATAGGTAACCCCATTGTATTCCACACGATCAAGTAAATGTATATGGCCTGAGATGGCTAATTTTACGTTAGGGTAGAGGTTGAAAAGATTTTTGAGTTCATTCGCATCTTCGTGCATCCATCTTCCAGGAACATTCCACTGATTACCCTCAAAGCGTTTCCCATCGAAGAAAATGCAAGCTGCTAGAATGGGAATATGAGAAACAATCATCACCGGCTTATAGCTTGGAATGGATTTTAATTCATGCTGCAACCAGTGCATTTGGGCTTCATCTATTTTTCCGGTGTACCATTTTCCTTCTACGTTAGGACTGATACTATCTAAACTGATCAGGTGCCAATCGCCTAAGTCTTTGGAGAAATACAAGGACGATTCTTTGATCTCATCCAAAGCATATTTTTTCCCTTCGATAATGCTAGCGGGACTTTCGTTCTTCACCCAAATATCATGGTTACCTAGAGACTGAATGATAGGTATGGAGAGCTCCTTTTCGATCACATTATTCCAGGTACGCCACTGTTTTTCAGCGATAGCCCGTCCCCCTCTATGCGCATCCATAATAGCATCACCACTATTGATGATCAAATCTGGTTTATGAGGTAAAGATTGAATATGGTCCAAACACTTTGCAAAGCCTTTCGCCGCACCAATCAAGGGCATCATGTGCACATCCGTTATGTGTGCAATTCGAAAAGGTTTTTCAGGAGTGGGGGTGGTATTTGCTCTTCCGATCGTGGGAAGAGTTAGGGTTCCGAGGGTTAATCCCAAGTTTTGCAGAAGGGATCTTCTATTCATTTAATAGAACTAAATGTCTAAACAAAATTAGGTCTAAGACAATTGCACTATGTTGATTAATGATGAAGTTATTATTACCAAATCATAAAAAAAGGGAGCTTTCTGGGCTCCCTTTTTATGTTTATTTAACGTGACCAACGAAATCTCCGTCTGCCCAGCATCCCTGACAAACCCGTTCCTTGGTTTTGGCTGAAGTTCGTGACATAAACCGGCTGTGCAATTAAATCACTTAAATGTCCGGCCATTAAACGCTGTGATTGCGAAACCCATTCTTGGTATTGGTCTTTCACGGAAACGTGAGAAGGTAAATATTTTTTAAAGATGCTGAGGTCAAAAGAGGACGCCCCTATACCTGCTCCAGATAATTGGCCGTCGAACGCATTAATCATTTGTTCAATGTGATTAGGCACCGGAACCATCATCGCCGGTTTGCCTAGGTACATTGCCTCAGCTACGGATTCGAAACCTGCAGTAGATATTAAGCCTGCGCATTCGGTCATTTTAGCCAAATAATTCTCCGCATCAATCGGATGAAAAGTCAATGAGTCAGAATAGTGATACGTCTCTTTACGTGCGGGATTATCCCAAAAACAATCCAATTTCACCTCCGGATTCGCATTCGACCACGCCATGATATCTTCCGATAATCGGAAGTGGGTTAAATATGCTAACCAGCGCTCTCCCGATTTAGGCACGATGCTTTTCACTTGCTGGCGCAATAGTGGAGGAACCACTTCGATCTTAGCGTCGTTATCGATCGGGCGGAAAGATAAGCCCAATAACTTCTTCGAACCGATCGAGGTGATCATTGTATTCATATTTAAAAGAATACGGTCGATTTTCTTCTCAGGAATACTTTCGAAGTTCTTGTTCAATAACAAATATTGATGTCCCACGGACATCGTTGGGATTTTAGATCCCGATTTTAACTTATATAAACCCGTGATGGACTCGTAGAAGTTTACGATTCCATCTGGCTTCAATTCCTCAACGAACGCTTCTAGTTGAGTAGCGCTTTTCCAAAAGGTCTTGAAATTCGTGAAAGCCTGCGCCGCTGTTTTAAAAAGCTGCACCGATTTTCCATTGCCAAAAATAATGGACGGACTCTCGTATTGCAACACTGGCGTATCGCCAATAAAGTTCAGGAAAAACGAGGGTATTTTTCGACCCTGAAAAGAACCCACGGCGTATCCGATCACTTCGTGACCCGCCTCGCGCGCGATTTGAGTAAATGAGATGGCTTGTGTTAAATGCCCACGACCTTCTCCTTGTACGGTAAATATGAATTTTCCCATCTTATATTGCTACTGCTTCTCCTAAAATTTCGTTTAACTCTGCTTTTAAATCGTAGTTCGGGAATTCGATGATTTGCCATTCCCCTTTATGTGTTTCTACTAAGGCCGTCAATGATTCGACCCAGTCCCCAGAATTCATGTACGCGATTCCGTCGATCATTTTGATTTCAGCCTTGTGAATATGGCCACAGATGATGCCATTTGCGCCTTTGGCCTTCGCTAACTCCGCTAATTTCTCCTCAAAATCCGAGATGAAATTCACCGCCGCCTTCACTTTCTGCTTAATCAACTGCGATAAAGAGTAGTATGGCTTTCCTTGCCAGCTGCGGTACTGATTATACCATTTATTCAACCACAACAAGAACGTGTAGCCGATATCGCCTAAATAGGCTAGCCATTTCATTTGGCTGGTTATGCTATCGAAAATATCGCCATGTGTGATGAAGTATTTCTTGCCAAAACTCTTCAACATATAATCCTGGCGAATCGAAAACTGCTTCCCAATCTTCAACGGAAGTACTTGGTCTAAGAAATCATCGTGATTTCCGCGCAAATAAATCACTTCCGTATCACACTTGTCCATCATCTTTAACACACTACGGAAAAAGGCCGTATGCTTCTTCTTCCAGCTGCCGCCTTTTTTTAGCTGCCAGCCGTCGATGATATCGCCGTTTAAGATGAGTTGGTGGCACGAATGTGCGCGTAAAAATTCGTTTACCTCGGCTGCTTTAGCCCCCTTGCTACCTAAATGCAAGTCGGAGATAACGATCGTTTTGTAGGTGGGTTGAGAATGACGGCCCATGTTTACCTATTTGGTTTACCAAAAATAGGCCATCACTATAAACTACTGATTAAGCGAATGTTACGTTAAAGTTAAATCTACCAGACCATCGGAACTTCGATCAATAACACCTTCGTACCTGCTGCTGAAGCCTTTACCTCGATCGTATCCGTCTGCGAAATCCCGATCGCATCTCTGCGCCCTAGTTTTTCTCCAGCCACTTCAATTCCGCCTTCAATAACGAATACAAAAGCCCCTTGCTGTGCCCCGTGCAGCGCATAGCTCAGACTTTCGCCTTCCGTTATTTCAGTGATATTAAAGTAGGTATCTTGATTTACTTGCAAGGAATCAATGTCCGTTCCCAGTGGCGAAACCACCGTCTTCCATTGTCCCTTAAAATCGGCTGGATTATAGGTACGTTGATCGTAGCGCGGAGTGATATTTTTCAGTTTGGGCATGACCCAGATTTGGAAGAGCTCCAAACCCTCTGTTTGACTCGCATTAAACTCCGAATGGTAAATACCAGAACCCGCAGACATAATCTGCACATCCCCCGCATTAATAATGCCATTCGTTCCCATCGAATCCTCGTGCGCCACCGCACCTTTCATCGGAATGGTCACGATTTCCATATTATCATGCGGATGTTTGCCAAAACCCATCCCCGCCGCAATAAAATCATCATTCAGCACGCGCAAGGCACCAAAGTGAATGCGCGCCGGATTATAATAACCAGCAAAACTAAAACTAAAGGCGGTCTTTAACCAGCCGTGATCGGCTGTTCCGCGGGAGGAGGCAGGGTGTAGTTCGGTTTTCATAAAGGTAGTCCGTAGTCCGGAGGGAAAGAGTCCGAAGGGTTAAAATTTAAACAAATATCATTTCTTTATTTTCGTCCAACAAAAAAGTCGGAACAATTGTTCCGACTCCTTTTTATGTAGTCCTTTTCGACTCCGGACTTCGGACTCAGTCCCTTCGGACTGCCGCTCTGCGGCTCCCTCCGGACTCAGTCCCTTCGGACTATCGACTAAAGATATTGATTTGCGTTCGTCGCGTTCAAGTCTTCGAAAGCTGTTTTTAAACGAGCTACCAAAGTCTCTTCGCCCTTACGTAACCAAACACGTGGGTCATAGTATTTCTTGTTCGGAGAATCGTCACCTGTTGGGTTACCGATTTGGCCTTGTAAATAGGCTTCGTTCTTTTTGTAGAAGTCCAAAACACCTTCCCAGAATGCCCATTGCGTATCTGTATCGATATTCATTTTGATTGCACCATAAGATAATGCCTCACGGATTTCTTCGCGAGATGAACCAGAACCACCGTGGAATACGAAGTTGATTGGTTTCTCAGGAGTCAAATTATATTTGGCCTTAATAAACTCTTGTGAGTTCTTCAAAATCACTGGTTGCAACTTCACGTTACCCGGCTTGTAAACTCCGTGTACGTTACCGAATGCCGCAGCGATCGTGAAACGGTGAGAGATTTTGGACAATACTTCATAAGCATAAGCCACCTCTTCCGGTTGTGTATATAATTTAGATGAA
>CAILUB010000073.1 GCA_903837305.1 uncultured Cytophagaceae bacterium | reverse complement strand
GTAATACCTGCTGGATTTTGACCTCCTGCTGTAGCTAAGAAAGGTTGTCCACCTCCGCCACCTTGCACCTCTTTCGCTAATTCACGAATGATTTTGCCGGCGTCTAACCCTTTGCTTTCAACTAGATTTTTTGAGATGGAGATCGCTAAACTAGCTTTGCCCTCAATTTTCGCCGCTAAAAGCACGAACAAATTATCTTGATTCTCTTGTAAATCAAAGGCTAAATTCTTCAATGCGTCTGCGGTAGGAGCAGAAACTTGCTTCATAATAGAATGAACAGAACCCGTAACGATTTCTTTCAATAAGCTATTTTTCAGTCCTGAAACTTCTTTTTGCTGGTAAGCTGCGACTGTTTTTTGAAGCGCTGAGTTGCTCTCAATTAAGTTTGCTACCGCTTTAACAAGATCTTTCGGCGCTTTCAACAAGTCGTTGATTTCGCTTAATAAAGCCTCTTGTTCACTAAGCAATTCATACGCCTTTTGTGAGGTAATGGCTTCGATACGGCGAACGCCTGTAGCCACAGAACTCTCTGAGGTGATTTTGAATAAGCCGATTTCACCCGTAGACGGAACGTGAGTGCCGCCACAAAGTTCAACCGAGAAGTTCTTGTCGAAAGTGATTACACGTACAAAATCGCCGTATTTTTCGCCAAATAAGGCCATCGCCCCTTTGTCTTTCGCTTCTGCAATTGGAACGTTACGTTCTTCTAACAAAGGAATGTTCTCTGCGATTTTGGCATTGACAATCTGCTCGATTTGTTTGATCTCTTCGTCTGTTACTTTTTGGAAGTGTGAGAAGTCAAAACGCAATAAATCTTCGTTCACTAAACTACCTTTCTGCGCCACGTGCTTACCTAATACTTCCTGTAAAGCCGCTTGCATTAAGTGAGTCGAACTGTGGTGATGTGTAATCGCACGGCGACGTAAGGTAGCAATGCTTGCCTTTACTGGTTCGCCAGCTAATGTCTCAATACGTGCATCTGATAGGATGTGAACGATCAAATCATTCTCCTTCTTCGTATCTATAACTGCAAGAGAAATACCTGATTTACCGAATACTAAAACACCAGTATCACCCACTTGTCCACCGGATTCTGCATAGAAAGGAGTCGTTTCTAAAACCACTTTGTATTGAACTCCTGCCTTATTTTGGATTTTTTGGTATTTTAAAACTTGCGTTTCTGTCTCATTCGAATCATAACCGATGAAGCTCACTTCATCCCCTTCATTTACGATTACCCAATCCTCTGCACTTGCGCCAGCATCTTTGCGAGAACGGTCTTTTTGTGCCTTTAGCGCAGCATTAAATCCTGGCTCGTCTATATCTAAACCTTTCTCGCGAGCAATTAAGGCAGTTAAATCGACAGGGAATCCGTAGGTATCATTTAATTCAAACACATCGTCTCCCGATAAGACTTTGCCTGAGCAATCCTCCATTAACTTATCTAAACGCACTAATCCAGAGGATAAAGTACGTAAGAAGGAAACTTCCTCTTCGTAAATTACTTTAGCTACGAAGGCTTCTTGGGAGATTAATTCATCGAATACCCCTTTGAATTGCTGCGCTAATCCAGGTATTAATAAGTGTAAGAAAGGCTCTTTGAAGTCCAAATAGGTATAGCCGTAACGCACCGCGCGACGTAAAATACGACGAATCACATAACCTGCTTTGTTGTTAGAAGGCAACTGGCCATCGGCAATACAAAATGCAATGGCACGAATGTGGTCTGATATAACGCGCATCGCGATATCTGCCCATTTCTCCTCTCCATATTTTTTACCACTTTTCGCAGCGATGTATTGAATCGTGCCCTGGAAAACATCGGTATCGTAGTTCGATTGCTTTCCTTGAATCGCCATACAAAGACGCTCAAAGCCCATTCCCGTATCTACATGCTTGTTAGGAAGTGGTACCAAAGAACCATCTGCCATTCGCTCAAACTGCATAAATACGTTATTCCAAATCTCTACTACTTGTGGATGATCGGCATTCACTAAGCTTTTGCCTGGAATTGAATCTACTTCGTCTTGATTTCTTAAGTCAATGTGAATTTCAGAACATGGACCACATGGCCCCGTTTCACCCATTTCCCAGAAATTATCCTTTTTATTACCATAAATAATGCGATCCTCGCCCACAATCGCTTTCCAAATATCAAATGCTTCTTGATCAAAAGGCACACCATCTTTTTTGTCTCCTTCAAATACTGACACATAAATGCGATCCTTCGGTAATTTAAATACCTCTGTTAATAACTCCCAAGACCAGGTTAAGGCTTCTTTTTTGAAATAATCGCCAAAAGACCAGTTCCCTAACATCTCAAACATCGTATGGTGGTAGGTGTCAAATCCTACATCTTCTAGGTCATTATGCTTTCCTGAAACGCGAAGGCATTTTTGCGTATCTGCGATTCTTTTCGAGGGCGGCGTTCCGTTTCCTAAAAAGAAGTCTTTGAATTGCGCCATCCCCGAATTATTGAACAATAGGGTAGGGTCATTTTTTGCCACCAAAGGAGCTGAAGGAACAATTAAGTGGCCTTTTGATTGAAAGAAATCCAGAAATTGTTGACGTATCTCAGAAGAG
>CAILUB010000072.1 GCA_903837305.1 uncultured Cytophagaceae bacterium | reverse complement strand
TGGATTGCGTAATTGGTCAATGCAATGATCTATTTTTGTAATATATTCTTCTAACTTTTGTTTCAACTCAGCGGTGGGAACTGCTGTGTTATCTGTACTAGCTACAATTTTAGCGAAATTATCTGATTTTTTAAAGTTTTTCTCCAATTCTTTTAGGCGTCTTTGGGATTTAGCAAGCTCCTCTGATTTAACGGCCAGTTTTTGCTGGAGATCTTCGAGTTCAGCCTGTTTTTGTACCAGAGTACCTTGAAATTCGTGTAAACGCGCCACCATCCCGCTGATCTTCAGCTTGAGGTTTAGGTATTGCATTTTTAGTTCACTTTTCATTTCAAGGCTAAGCTAGGTTTTCCGTTTTTCCAGGAGAATTCTTTGAAAATAATATAGGCCAAAATACAAATAAATCCGATGTTTTGGCTGATGAGTAATGGAATTTGTATGCTCGCAAGTATGGGTCCTGACTTTATGGCTATAACTCCTAAACTGATGTATACGATAGCAGCCATCCAGCGGTAGGGTGCGGGATCGTATTTTTGGCCACCTGCATAACACAATAAGGTCATCACGATGGCTGAAGTTAAGAAGGAATACGCACAGGCCATGTAGCCATAAACGGGGATAAATAGGACATTGCCTACCAAGGTCACCGCCAGACCAGTCACGGTAATTACCGTTCCCATGTACGTTCTATTCGTCTTTTTGAACCAAACAGACTGCGTATAATAAACCCCTAAAAATAAGTTCGCAAGTAACAAAACGGGTACCACCTCAATGCCTTCCCAATAGATAGACTGGCGCAAAAATAACCCTTGTATCCAAAATAAATTTGAACTCACTCCCACCCACAAGATCAGACAAACGATCACAAACCAATGACTAACCAAGGCTAAATTGGACTGAGAATTCTCGGCAGATTTAGAGCCTAAGAAGAAGGGTTCTGCCGCATACTTGAATGCCTGGATCGCTAAACTCATAAACACGGAGAGCTTGTAGCAATTACCATATATGCCAAGTGCATCTTCAGAAGTCCTTCCCGCGTAAAATCCTTCGGGTAAAAATTCCTCTAGCAGCAGTCTATCAAACATTAAGTTAAACATCGCAGCTAGGCTCATGAACATAATGGGGTAGGAATAGACCCATAACTTTTTCAACTCAGCGCCATCCCAGGTCCATTTGAAATCAGCAAAAGAAGAACGCAACCAATAAAAGAGACTTGCGTTAGCCAGTAAGTTCGCCAGAAAAATATAGCCTGCTCCAATACTCGGGAAATAGAGATTTTGTAAAAAAGCCGGTCCCCAATGATCTTCGTGCATCGGCTTCAAAAGGGCTAAAAAGAACAGATTCAATCCCACATTAATCAAAATGGAGACGATTTTTGCCTTGACGAATAATTGAATTTTACGTTCCAGTCTTAAACGCGCGAAAGGGATTGCTGTCACGGCATCGATAGCTAAAATCAAAGCTAACCAGCGCATAAACTGTCCTTTTCCTTCATAGCCTAATTGAGCCATCAAGGGGTCTGCAAAGACGAATAATCCGATGGTAAATACGCCTGATGTCAGGATGATGGCCGTTAGTATGATATTGTAATAGCGTTCAGGAGCCTCTTTTGCGTACCGGAAATAGGCCGTTTCCATCCCGTAGGTGTAGAGAATATTGGCGATGGCTACGTAACCATACAATTTTACATTAACGCCTAAGGCAGCCGGCATAAAGGCGGCGGTGTGTATGAAAACCAATAAAAAATTTAGGGAGCGCCCTAGGATGGTACTGAATCCGTAGGAAAGGGTTTCGCCAGCTAATTTTTTAAGAATGGACATGCGTGAATGTTCGGTCAATTCTCAAAGTTACAATTTATTGCTTTTGATAGCCGATGATTTGGTAAAAATGCTCAGAATAACTTTCGCTGATTGGAATGTGGTTCTCGCCTATTTTGATTTTTTGGCTGCGAATAGACTCCATCTTGCTGAGTGAAACGATGAAAGATTTATGCACTCGAATAAAATCGGTGGACGGTAATTTTTCCTCAATAGATTTCATCGTCATACGACAAACTACCGGGAATTTTTGGGTTCTTAGGTGGATTTTAATGTAATCTTTTAAGCCCTCGATATAGAGGATATCTTCTAGCATAATCTTCATTAACGAATAATCTGCATGAATGAAAATGAACTCTAGTTTAGGCGCTTCCGCTGGTTTATGAGAGATTTGTTTACTCTTGTAATAGTCTAGCGCTTTGTGACTTGCCTTTAAGAAACGCTCGAAATTGATCGGTTTAAGGACATAGTCAATCACGTCTAAGTTAAATCCATCCAAGGCGTATTGCTGGTAGGCGGTCACGAAAATGACCATGGGTTTTGTCGTCAAACTCTCTAGAAATTGGAGCCCCGTCATGCCAGGCATTTGGATATCGAGAAATAACAAATCTACTGGATTGTTCTCTAAGTATTCTACCGCCTCCATCGCATTGCGGCAACGTTTTACGAGTTGTAAAAAGGGAACTTTGGAGATATTATCTTCGACTAAGTCTAAAGCCAAACTCTCATCATCCACCGCCATACACTTCAAAATGGTTCCCGGGATTTCCACTAGATTTTCTTCTGACATGTTAGCTGTGTTGAATAGTAAGTGTAATGGTAAAATCTGAACCCGAATCCATGACATCCAACTGGTGATTTGTTGGGTACAATAATTCTAATCGGCGCTTTACATTCGCGAGACCGATTCCCGAACTCTCATCTTTCGTCTCATTCATCGTAGTACCTTTCTTATTCGCTACTCTGAAATAAAGTTCAGTGGCACTGTCTTTTAATTCGATGTCGATCGTTGGATTCTCAATAAATCCAACCCCATGCTTGAAAGCGTTTTCCACAAATGGAATCAGTAACATAGGCTCGATATGGCTTGTTTTGGGACCTAATTCATGTGCGAAGTTGATCTTTATATCATCGCCAAACCGAATCTTTTGCAAATCAATATAACTTTCTAGGTATACTAATTCCTTGCTGATTGGAACAATCGAATCATTCGTCTCATAGATCATGTAACGCATCAATTCGGATAATTTAACCACCACCGGCTCCACCATTTCGGGCTTTCGGCGAGATAAGGAAACCACGCTGTTCAACACATTAAACATGAAATGCGGACTGATCTGTGAGCGCAAAAAAGAGAGCTCAGATTTCAAGCGTTCATTCTCCTGTTCTTTGACCTGCTCATCTTCCTTCATTCGATCTGAAATCAATCGATACGAAGTTCCAATGGCCGCGTAAAACAACAATTGAAAAATCATTCGCATCAAAGCTCCTCTTCGTGGACCACCTCCGCCTCCTTGGCTATCTGGATGAATGAAATGGGTATAAAACCAGTGGAATACCTCCTCGTGAATCCAAAGCATTAATAAAATAGCTCCAATCAGGGTAAGGAGGTAGATAATAACTCCTTTAGCTCGTAATAATTTAGGTAATAGTACTTCGGTATTTATGTAAAAGAAGGGGATATTAATGACCGTAAAACTAGTCATATAGAAGATCCAAAAATAAGAACGGCGAATCTCTTCCGGGTTATTGGAATTTGTATTCGGCCCTAACAGAATAGGAAGCGCAATCAGGAAAGCCCAAAAAAACAGGTGCAATAACAGGTTCCTGAATGTAGACGTCTTATTTATCATGGGTTTATTTTTGCTTTTTTTATTCAGCGAATTCAAATTAAGAGAATCTTCCTTATATTTCAATTAAATTTTCTACCACCATCCTGAATGTGCCGATGAATTGGCCAAATGATTTTCGGTAGATTGGATCAAACCTACCTATTAACCATGAAGAAATTCCTATTTTCGATGCTGCTCGTCACGCCCATTTGCGCTTGGGCTCAGCAATCGATTCCCTTCACAGATTTGTCCGCCTTTGATCAGCCCAGCAAGAACTGGACGATTGAGCAGGCCGTTAATTCCACTTATTCAGATACATTATTTCAGGTTAGTCCTGGAAAAGGGGTCTTATTAAATACGCTTAGAAGCGGCAAATACCATCGAACAGATGATTTGAAAACTAAAATGCAGCACGGAGATATTCGTCTTTTAGTGGATTTTATGTTGCCTAAAAGAATGAATTCAGGCATTTATTTGCAAGGCCGCTATGAGGTGCAATTATATGATTCCTGGGGTAAGAAAACTGTAAAATACGATGATTGTGGTGGTATTTACGAACGTTGGGATGATAGTCGCGGTAAGGATAACGAAGGATATGAGGGCTATGCGCCACGCCAAAACGCCAGCAAAGCACCCGGTCTTTGGCAGACACTTGAAATCGATTTTCAAGCCCCTCGCTTCGATACGAATGGCAAAAAAATTGCCAATGCAATCTTTAAAAAGGTGACCCTAAACGGTTTAGTGGTTCAAGAAAATATCGAAGTGTCAGGCATGACTCGCGGGGCGATATTCGATAAGGAAGCGCCTTTTGGCCCTATCCTAATCCAAGGCGATCACGGCCCAGTGGCCTTTCGCAATCTGCGTTACGAGACCTACGAAAAACCAACGGCTTCACTAGGGGAAGTGTCCTACGATTATTACACAGGCAAATTTACCGACCCCATCATCCCTTCAACGAAGCCAGTTTCATCTGGTAAAATCCCTGCCTTGACTTATCGAGTAATTCCAGTGAACAATGACTATTTGATTCATTACAAAGCGGAATTAACGATTCCAGAAGATGATACATATGAATTCCAAACGTATTGGACAGGTTCTGGAGAATTGAAAATTGACGGAAAGATCCTAAATCAAGGGGCACATTGGTTCAATGAAATGGTAACCACTTCAACGTTCCTGAAAGCTGGAAAGCATCAATTCGAGATTGTTCATATCAAAGATTTCCCTTGGGGTCCTAAGGCTTTGGGATTGAACGTGAAACGTATCGGAGCTCGACTAGTTTCACTTCACGAGAGAACGTCGTTAGTAGATCCGGATGCGGTAGGTCTAATCGAGGTGAAGGCAAATGCTGAAACGGTATTGCAACGTTCATTTGCTTTTCATCAAGGAAAGAAAAAGACGCACGTGATTCACGTAGGTGATCCAGCGGGATTGCATTACAGTTACGACTTAAAACAGGGAGCGATTCTCCAGGTTTGGCGTGGTAAATTTCTAGATGCCACCCAAATGTGGGATAACCGTGGCGAACCACAGACTTCTGAACCATTAGGTTTAACCGTCGTTCAGGATGGTAAATTTCCTTTGGTTTTAGCGCATCAAGCACAACCTGATTCAACGGATTTGGTTTTTAAGGGATATCGCTTAGAGGCTGGACGCCCCGTATTTATGTATGAATGGCCAGCAGCGAAATTATGTCTTGAAGATCGCATTCTGCCAGCTGGAAATGGTTTAAAACGCACCTTAACCTTGATCGGAGCGAGTCCGCCAAAAAGTGATGTAGAATTAGTTTTAGCCAATGGACATCACCTTTCTATGTTGCAGAATGGCCTTGCATCAATTCCAGGTAACTTTATTGAATGGAAAGGTGCCACTGCTGAATTATTGAAAATAGCTTCCGGTGCACAACAGATTCGTGTGCCTTTTTCTGGAGCACAATTCACTTATGACTTGATTTGGTAACGATGAAAAAATATACAGCCTTTGTTTTATTGTTTGCAGTCGCGCTAGGCGCTTTTGCACAAACAAAACCGACTTCTAAAAAGGAGCAAGAATATTACGAAATTAAGACCCTTCCCATCCCCAAAGAGATCTATTTAGAGGTGGGTGGTCTAGCTACCATGCCAGATGGCCGTTTAGCGGTAAGTACGCGGAGAGGAGAGATTTGGATCGTGGAAAACCCCTATCAAAAATCGAGTCACCAAACTTATTTCCGTCGTTTTGCCAGTGGTTTGCACGAGGTGTTAGGCCTTGCCTACAAGGATGGGGCGTTTTATTGCTCACAACGCGGCGAGTTGACGAAAATTTCAGATACGGATCGCGATGGTGTTGCGGATTTATACGAGCCGATTTACCAATTTGATTTATCTGGAAACTACCACGAATATACCTATGGTCCCGTAATCGATAAGAATGGGGATATGTGGGTAAGTTTGAATTTAGCGTGGGTGGGTTTCGGAGAAGGTAAGTTTGCCAAATGGCGTGGATGGTTCGTTAAAATCTCTCCAGACGGGAAAATGGAACCTTTTGCCGGCGGTTTACGCTCCCCAGCAGGCTATAGTTTTAACGAGGAGGGAGACCTTTTTTATGGAGAGAATCAAGGTGATTGGGTAGGTTCTGGTAGAGTAACCCACCTAGCAAGAGGCGACTTTGCAGGGAACCCAGGAGGTCTCAAATGGGCTAAAGAACCGAATAGTCCGCTGAAACTAAGCCTAGAAGAGATTCAAGATAATGGTTCACCTATGTTTGAGGCGGCTAAGAAAAATCCCAAAATAAAATTGCCAGCCGTTTGGTTTCCGCATGCGATTATGGGGATTTCAACTTCTGATATCCTACAAGACACAACGAAAGGTAAGTTTAGTCCATTCCCAGGCCAGTATTTCGTGGCAGATCAAGGTCAGTCCAAAGTGATGCGTATGGGTCTTGAGAAAGTGAATGGCGTCTACCAAGGATTTGCAATCAACTACCGCGAAGGGTTTCAGTCGGGTATTTTACGCGAACGCTTTGGTTTAGATGGAAGTATGTTTGTAGGAATGACCTCTCGCGGTTGGGGAAGTACGGGTAAGGACGATTTTGGGTTACAGCGTTTATTTTGGAATGGAATTATGCCATTTGAAATCGACATGATTAAAGCGAAATCAGATGGATTCGAATTTAGCTTCACGCAGCCAGTGGACGTGAATTCAGTGAAGAAAGCTGCTTCATATGCGATTCGCTCCTATATCTATAAATACCAACACCAATACGGTTCGCCAATTATCGAGCTAAAGGACTTAAAAATAAAGGGGTTAGAAGTGTCAGCTGATCGCAAGAAGGTACGCATCTCGATCGATGGCATTCGCCAATTCTTCATTCATGAATTTACTTTGAAAGGGGTATTGAATGAGAAAGGGGAGCCTTTATTGCACGAAACGGCTTATTATACTTTAAATGAGATTCCAGCGGGGCCTGCTTTAGTAGCTGCGGCACCTCAGGATCAAATTTTCACGAAGGTATCAGAAGTAAGGGTTGTAAAAAATTCGATGGGTTATGAATTAGGCATCGCTGGTCTATTGAAGAAACATACCTGCTCCGCTTGCCATGCGAAAGACAGTAAATTAATTGGCCCTGCCTTCACGGAAATAGCCAAGCGCAATTATTCTAATCAGAAAATTTTAGAGTTAGTATACAAACCTAATCCGCAAAATTGGCCGGATTATGCCACCGAAATGGCGCCTATGAGCCATGTGCCCAAGGCGGATGTGCTAAAGATAGCAGGCTGGATTAATGGCTTGCGGGAAACAGAAGGTCTTAAGAACCGCGACTAATAAAAAAAGCTCTCTGCGATGAACAGGGAGCTTTTTTTTAGAAACTCGTGAAGTTTATTTCTTCGAAGAAACGTTACCTTGAATCGCTAAAATGATTTGAGAAACCTGTCCGTTATTCATAACGGTTACCGTTTTGTTGAAGTTTCCTGGGCGACCCGCTGAGTTATACGAAGCGGTTACTTTACCTGTTTTACCTGGCATAACCGGCTCTCTAGTCCATTCTGGAGTAGTACATCCGCAAGATGGTTGCACGTTAGAAATAACAACTGGAGTTTTTCCTGTGTTCGTAAATTCAAAGCTATATGTGGCAACAGTTCCTTCTTTGATCGTTCCAAAATCGTGTTTCTCTTGTTTGAATTTTAAAGCTCCTTGCGCATTCGATGCGAAAGCAAAGCCTAAAACAAGCGCAAATAGGGCGATTATTTTTTTCATAACTTATTTTTTTATTGTTTTATTACGTTTCAAATCTATAAACAATAATAGATTTCTGCAAGTTTCTTGTCTGTATTCTCTTTGGACGCAGAGGATTTTGTTGTATTTTTACGTGTTTAATAACACCAAGCATTTGAATCCAGTCACTTTCTCAAATCCTAACCTTTTGTTCGATCCTACCCAGGTGCTCGATGACTATCGATTAGCGGTAATTAGCCGTGCGTGTAGTCTTTTAGTGCGTAAAGAGGTATTTTCAGGTCGAGCAAAATTTGGTATTTACGGGGATGGAAAGGAGCTTTGCCAAATTGCTTTAGCGCGCTCTATGCGCCCCGGAGACTATATTTCGGGTTACTATAGAGATCAAACCATTGGCGCTGCCATAGGAGATTTAACTTGGGCTCAGTATTTTGCCCAATTATACGGACATCCTGATATACAATTTGACCCACATTCTGGCGGTCGACAGATGAATAACCACCACGCGACGCGCTGGTTAGATGAAGACGGGAAATGGTTAGATCAAACTTCTCGATATAATACGGTGGCGGGAATTTCGTCCACAGCTGGCCAAATACCCCGCGCTTTAGGCATTGCCTATGCCTCTAAAATGTACCGTGAAAGAGCTGATTTAAAAGAGCATGAGGCGCTATTCTCTAAGCAAGGCCAAGAAGTTTGCTTTACCACCATCGGCGACGCTTCCACTTCTGAGGGGATGTTTTTAGAATGTATCAATGCAGCAGGTGTATTACAGATTCCGATCGTCTTTTCGGTCTGGGATGATGGCTACGGTATCTCGGTGCCCATAGAATTTCAAACGACAAAATCTTCCATTTCAAAGGCTTTAGCTGGTTATCAGCGCAACGAGCAGGAGAAAGGTTTAGAAATAATCCAGGTGAAAGCTTGGGATTACCCTGGTTTAATGGCTGCTTATCAAAAGGCAGCGGAATTAGCACGTAAGGACTTTGTTCCTTGCCTAGTTCATGTGGTAGAATGTACGCAACCTCAAGGTCACTCAGCTTCGGGTTCGCACGAACGTTATAAGTCGGCTGAACGTTTGGCTTGGGAATTAGAGGCGGATTGTAATGTGTTGTTCCGTCAATGGATATTAGATCAAAAAATAGCGTCAGAAGAGCAATTAAAAGCCATCGACGAGGAGGCCACGGTTTTAGCGCGTAAGTACCAAAAAGAAGCTTTTGCTGCCTACATGGCCTCTGTTGAAGTAGATAAAAAAGGGTTTTTGCGTATCGCAAAGAACCTATTGGAATCTACGAATGAGCCTAGTTTATTGCAGCCCATCATTGATGAATTGAATGCGCTACCCTATCCTATTTTTAGTGATTTAGTTCGTGCGGGACGTAAGACTTTGCGTGCCTTCCGATTTTACCAAGGGCCAGCCGTTAAATTGCTGCGCAAGTGGTTAGATGACCTCGAAAAATTAAATCGCAGACGCTTTAGCTCACATCAAACAAGTGAGTCAGATGAATCTCCTTTGTTAATTCAAGGAATACGACCTACCTATGAAAAAGAACCTGCTTTAGTCGATGGTAGAGAGATCTTGAATAAGGCATTTTCGCAGTTTTTAACCGATCCGCGTGTATTTATTTTAGGGGAAGATGTAGGAAAAATAGGGGATGTGAACCAAACCTTAGCTGGACTACAAGACATTTATGGACCGCTAAAAGTAACCGATACCGGTATTCGAGAAGTGAGTATAGTGGGTCAAGGAATTGGGGCAGCCATGCGTGGTTTGAAGCCTATCGTAGAGATTCAATATTTGGATTATATATTTTATCCCTTCCCGATTCTTTCGGATGATTGGGCCTGTTTACATTACCGTACCGCAGGAGGCCAAAAAGCACCTATGATTTTGCGTACCAGAGGACATCGTTTAGAAGGCATTTGGCATTCAGGAAGTCCTATGGCCGTTTTAATCAATGGTTTGCGTGGAGTGCATTTCTGTGTACCTCGTAACATGACGCAAGCGGCTGGGATGTACCGCACTTTGTTAAAAGGGGATGATCCTGGTATTGTGATTGAATGTTTGAACGGATATCGCTTGAAAGAGCCGATGCCGTCTAATTTAGACGAGATGGAGGTGCCTCTTGGTATTCCTGAAATCTTGCGTGAAGGAACGGATATTACGGTCGTTACCTATGGTTCGATGTGTCGAATTGTGATGGAGGCGGCTGAAACCTTAGCGGGATTAGGTATATCGGTGGAAGTCATTGATGCCCAAACTTTATTGCCTTTTGATCGCCATCACAGCATCTTGGCCTCGATTCAAAAGACCCATCGGGTCATCTTTGCAGATGAGGATATGCCGGGTGGAGCATCTGCTTATATGATGCAGGAGGTTTTAGATAAGCAAGGGGCATTCACTTGGTTAGAGAGTCCAGCGGTTTGTATCGCGGCGACGGCTCACCGACCAGCTTACAGCTCAGATGGGGATTACTTCTCTAAGCCGAATACCGAGAATATCGTAGATACGGTGTATGAAATTATGCGCGAATCCGATCCATCTACGTATCCAGCCATCTATTTTTAACATGAAACCCTACTTTCAGGCTATTTGGGATGGAATTCAAAGCACTCGAAAGGGGATGGCTTTGACGTGGAAACATGCCTGGGCGGCAAGAAATCAGCGTAGCATCCAAAATGTCCAAGATCCTGATTATTTTAATCAAAAAGCGGGTATTGTCACCTTGCAATATCCGGAGCAGCAAATACCCACACCCGTTAACGGACGCTACCAATTGCACAATGAGATGGACGATTGCATCGTCTGTGATAAGTGCGTCAAGGTTTGTCCGGTGGATTGCATCGAAATCGATCCGATCAAAGCAACCGGCCTGGTAGGAACTACCTCTGATGGTTCACCTATTCGTCTGTATGCGGCTAAGTTCGATATTGATATGTCCAAATGCTGCTTCTGCGGCCTTTGCACCACGGTTTGTCCGACGGAATGTTTGACGATGACTTCGGAATACGATTTCTCGGTCTTCGATGTGAAGGAACATAATTTTGAATTCGCGAATTTGACGCCAGAGCAAGCTGCTGAAAAACGTGCGCTGTATGAGCAATTCGTGGCGGAAAAAGAGGCGTTAAAAGAAGCAGTAAAATCGGCAGAACCAGCTATTGAGCCGACGGTAGAAAAACCAACAGCTAAACCCGCTTTCAAACCTAGCTTCAAACCCAAGCCTAAACCAGACGCAAAATGAGCACGCTTGTAATTGCTTTCTTGGTATTAGCCTTATTGACCTGCGGAAGCGCGCTGTCGATGTTGTGGACGAGGAATCTGTTGCATGCGGCTTTGGCGATGTTCTTAACGATGCTCGGCTTAGCCGGATTGTATGTCTTAGCCTATGCGGACGTATTGGCGGTTGCCCATTTATTAGTCTATGTGGGAGGGGTGCTAATCCTGATTCTATTCGGGATTATGTTAACAAATCAAACTGATCCAGCCACCGGGAAGAATCATTTGATGACGCGGGAATCGAGTCGATTGTTACCTATATCCATTGGATTGTCCTTTTTCTTAGGACTTTTCTGGTTATTCACGAAAGGCCCTTGGATCAATAACTTACCAGTAACCGGTGAGTCTAAATTGCGGGAAGTTGGTTTAGGTTTATTGACCGAGTATGCCTTTCCGTTCGAATTAGCAGGTGTATTTTTATTGATTGCCTTAATTGGTGCCACCTTTGTTGCGAAGAGCCATGACTGATATTCCGGTTATCTATTTCTTGTGGGTGTCTGCGTTTTTGTTTGCGACGGGTTTAGCAATCTTGTTGTTGAAGAAGAATACGATTTTTGTGTTGATGGGAATCGAATTGATTTTGAATGCTGCCAACTTGAATTTAGTTGCCTTTTCGAAAAATGACCCGTCATTGCAGGGTTTGTATCTGAGTATTTTCGTGTTAGTCGTGGGTGTGTGCGAGATGGCGATTGCCTTAGCGATTGTATTGCAAGTATATCGAAACTACCGCGCGATCGAAGTGGATCAGTTCAAATCAGAATACTAGAGGTTTTCTAATTGCTTTTTGAATTTGAGGGCTTTCATTTTGCCTAGGACTTTGGCCAAATCCTCTTCCGACGCCTCCTTCAGCTGCGCCACCGTCCCAAAAGCTTTCAACAACTTCGCAGCCGTTAACTTTCCAATGCCATCCATTGTCTCTAATTGAGACACGATGAAATTCTTGCTTCGCTTATTTCTATGCGCCGTAATCCCGAACCGGTGAGCCTCATCCCGCAACTGCTGAATGAGTTTAAGCGACTCCGATTTCTTATCTATATATAAAGGCAAGCTGTCTTCGGGGAAATAAATCTCTTCTAAACGCTTTGCAATACCGATAATGGGGATTTGGCCGTACAACCCGATTGCTTTCAAGGCGTCGCAAGCGGAACTCAACTGGCCTTTTCCCCCATCGACGATGATTAGATTAGGTAATTCAGCCTCTTCTTCTAAAAGTCGCGTATACCGACGCGTGATCACTTCGTACATCGTGGCAAAGTCGTCTGGACCTTCGACCGTTTTAGGGGTAAACGTACGGTAATCCTTTTTCGACGGCAGCGAATTTTTGAAACACACCATCGCAGAGACCGGATTCGTGCCTTGCAAGTTCGAGTTATCGAAACATTCAATGTGTTTAGGGAGGTCATTCAAGCGCAGATCGTTTTTCAACTTGATCATCACGCGCATCTTGCGATCGCCACCACTTTCTTCCGCCGCCTTGCGGTCTGCTTTTTCCTTTCTGAAGTATAAGACGTTCTTTAGTGACATATCCAAGAGCTTTCGCTTGTCGCCCTGACTAGGAAGCGTATTTTTCGCGCCCTCGAATTCAATCGACATGGGGATATTGGTGATAATTTCTTTGGCCTTACTCTGAAATTGATCGCGTTTCTCCCAAATCAGCATTGTCAACAACTCCGCTTCCTCTTCTTCTAATTTCTTTTTCACCTCCCAGGTCTGCGACTGCAAAATTGTCCCATTGATGACCTTCATAAAGTTAATATAGGCCAAAGACTCATCTGACACCATCGAAAATACATCCACATCGTGGATCGACGGATTCACCACGGTCGACTTCGCCTGGAAGTTCTCTAATAGTTGCCATTTCTCTTTCCATTCCTGGGCCTGCTCAAAAGCCATGCGGGTGGAGGCCTCCTGCATTTGGGAAATAAGGAAACTCTTTGCCTTCTGGTAATTCCCTTTCAAAATTTGCGACACCTGATCGATGTAATCCATATAACGCGGCTCTTGTTCCAAACCCTCACAAGGCCCTTTGCAATTCCCAATGTGGTATTCCAAGCAAACCTTGTATTTTCCCGCCTCCACATTCGCCTCCTTCAGGTTCAGCGCACAGGTCCTGAGTGGATACAGCTGATGCAGCATCTCGAGCAAGGCATTCATTAATTTTGGATTCGCGTAAGGCCCAAAAAACGTCCCCAAAGAATGGTTAATTCTTCGCTCCGTAATCAAGCGCGGAAAACGCTCACGGGTTAAACAAATAAAGGGATAGGTCTTGTCGTCTCTTAATAGGATATTATACTTGGGCTGAAACTGCTTAATTAGGGTATTCTCTAAAAGCAAGGCATCGAATTCCGAATGAACTATTGTGAATTCTAAATTCCGAATCTGCGATACCAGGCGCCTTGTCTTATTATCCTTGCCTTTCGTATTCGTGAAATACGAGCTAACCCTATTCTTTAAATTCTTTGCCTTACCTATATAGATAATCGTACCGCTTTCGTCGAAATAGCGGTAAACCCCCGGATCTTCGGGTAAAGTAGGAAGGATAGCTTTAGGGTCAAAGGTGGACATAGGTCAAAATTAAACAAAAAAATCTTCATTGCATTTTTTGTAATAATCCAAGTTAGACCTTTACAGAAACGGAAGTAATGTGGGATAGGATGACGAAAATCTAATCTACCTATAAGTGTATTTTGAAGACTAACCCAATATCAAAAGCCTACATAAATAGGTATCCTCAGGCCTAATTCGTGGTTTTAAAATTTAAAGTAAAAAAAAGCTTGCGTAGCTTATGAGTAATTGACATATTTAAATGTATGTCATAGCACAGCACAGTTAAAGCGAGCCTTTAATTTTCATTTAGAAAATGAGCCAATGTTGTACTATTTGAATATTTGTTTGACATTTAAACCTATGAAAATTTAAAATCATCATCAAACTGTAAAGAAAGGAGGCCAGCTAGTTTAGAAAAATAGTTACTTGTTGAACGTCCACCCATCAAGGGGTCAGGAAAATAGAGATAGTTTTACATTATTCCGGTATAGCTGTTGCTGTTGAATTGATTAGGGTAGAATCCCCACCGATACCTCCTACACAGCTAAAGTCAAAGGCGATGTTCTCTGGCTTAATAAAGGGCATTTTTTGGTACCCGTCTAGCGCAAGAGATTTGTCCTCATAAACCTTTTCCATAAATTTAGTGAAGGCTGGCATGGCCATTTTAGCTCCTTGACCTAATTGAATATTTCGGAAGTGGATACTTCTGTCATCTCCACCTACCCATACTCCCGTTACTAACTTTTGAGTGACCCCCATAAACCAACCATCTGAGAAGTTTGAGGTGGTACCCGTTTTAGCTCCTATTTCATTTCCAGCTGCTATTGAATTTCGGTTAAGGCCTTCTGCCGTTCCCCCGGGTTCACGGACTGCACCTTGCAACATAAAGGTCATCAAATAGGCAGTCTCTGGCTTCATGACTGCTTTAGCTGTTGGGGAGAATTCACGTAATACAACGCCATTCTTATCGGTAATTTTTAAGATAATGATAGGGTCGATTTTTTCACCTCCATTTGCGAAAGTGCTATAAGCAGAAACCTGTTCAAATACAGATACTTCTGAGGTACCTAAGCAGAGCGAAGGACCTTCATAAAGCGAACTGGTAATACCTGCTTTGTGCGCAAAATCCGCAATCTTACTCGCGCCCATCGCCTTCATTAACTTAGCTGAAATCGTGTTAATGGAGCGCCCCATGGCCCTGCGAAGCGTTAAATTCTCGTAGCTGTATTTGCCATCTGAATTTTGCGGAGTCCAGGTATCATTCGTTAGTCCATCCTCTGTCCCAAATGTAACCGGTTCATCTACATACTTGTCACAGGGTGTAGCTATTTCGTTTTCAATGGCAGCGCCATAAACAAAAGGCTTGAAGGTAGAACCCGGTTGACGCTTACTTTGGGAAATATGATCATATTTAAAGTACTTATAATTAATACCCCCGATCCAGGCTTTGACGTGACCATTTGTGGGGTCCATCGACATCATTCCAATATTCAGAATTCGTTTGTAATAACGCATCGAATCGAGTGGACTTAACGTAGTATCAATGTCTCCATGATATGAAAATACAGTCATTTTAATCGGGCGCTTTAATTCTTCCCAAACCCGCATCTCATCATTATTGTAGGCTTCCATCAAATCGCGGTAACGCTGCGTACGTTTCATCGCTGTTGAAATAAAGCCTTTCAGCTCTTGCATTTTCTCATTTACCCAAGGGTTTCTGCCTGCCCAATGTTGATTAAAAGCGATTTGCTCCGCTTTCATGTGTTCTTGCACCGCATCTTGAGCATATTTTTGCATCCTCGAGTCAATACTCGTGTGAATACGTAAGCCGCTCGTATATAGGTTTAATTGCTGATCCTCTGGACGGTCTTTATTGATTTCTTGAAGGATACTTAGAATCTCTTTACGAATCGATTCGCGTAAATAGGGTGCTGCCCCCGTATTTTGGTTCTCGACTTTGTAACGCAGATTCAAAGGGTCAGCCTTCATCTTTTCGGCATCCTCTTCCGTTAGGAACTCGTATTTAGCTAGTTGGCCTAAAACGGTATTTCGGCGAGCAAGTGTCCGCTCCGGTCTGATACGTGGATCATAGAGGGAAGGATTTTGTAGTAAACCGATTAAGGTAGCTGCTTCTGGGTAGGTAATTGTTTGGACATTTTTTTGGAAATAGGTCCGGCAGGCCACCTGTATTCCATAGGCATTATTCCCAAAACTCACCTCATTCAGATACATCGCTAAGATTTCTTGCTTCGTATATCTACGCTCTAATTTGATAGCTAAAATCCATTCTTTGATTTTTGCAATCGCCGTTTTTAAACCACCCACCTTCATTAATAAACCCATATAAATAGGGTCATCTTCTCCGTATTCTAATGAACGCGTATGGAATAAATTCTTCGCTAATTGCTGGGATATGGTACTTCCTCCTCCAGATGTACCAAATGAAAATAATACGCGCGCCATGGAACGCACATCAATACCCGAGTGGTTAATGAATCTAGCATCCTCGGTAGCCATTAGCGTATTGATAAGGATGGGTGAAAGTTCTTCAAATTCAACAGGATTCCTATTTTCCCGAAAGTACTTGCCTATTTCTTCTCCATCTTCAGAGATTAAAAGGGAGGCTTCTTGGCTTTTAGGATTTTCTAACTCCTGAAGGCTAGGCATGCCTCCGAATAACCAAAGAAAATTATAATTTACAGAAGTAATAAATAGGATGGCAAATAGGAAGGTGCCGCCAAAAATTTTGTAGGCTAAACCAATTTTATTCACCTTATTTTCTTGCTTAAATTCCATCATTTATTCATCAACTTTAGCATTTCAGTTGCCTCCTTCAAAAGGGGACTTGTAGGGAAGGAAATAACAAATTCTTCCAATAGGCGCTTAGATTCTGTTATTTCGTGCATACCCGCTTTAGATAACGCCATTAAAAATACGATTTTATCTTCCAATTTACTACCTGGATAGTTTTGTTGAATTAAAAGACAGTTATCAAAAGAGGAGCTAAACTCTTTTTCTTTGAAACGTTCATATGCCTCCTCATATTTTTTCTGAGCTTGCATTTCTTTGTTTTCAGACAAGGAACCATTCTCTAATTTGAGTATCATAGTTTTAAAATAAGAACTTGGATATCGTTCAAACAAGGTAGATCGATAGCTGGATTTTGTGGCTCCTTCATTACTTAAATACAAAATATAAAGAGCCTCTGCTTCATAGCCTGTGCTCGGGAATTCTGTTAATAATCGCTTTAATGCAGCATTAGCTAACTCATTTTCTGCTAATTCCAATCTAGCAAGTTTACCTAATTTATAAAGAGACTCCTCTATTATTTTAGCAGCTTTTGCCTTGTCAATAGCACTTGTTGGAATGGCTTTTAGCCAATTTTCCTCCGCTTGATCTTTCGAAACAACATTTTTAGTAAGGTTTTTTTCAGTGGAACGATTTACTTCACTTGACAGACTTAAACTGACGTTCTTGTTTCTACGATTCCAAAAATCTTCTAAAGTTCGATTACCCCAGCGATTACTAAATTCGATACTTCCCTGAATGCGAGCTTGCACATTGTTAAAGTAAAAATTTTGTTGATCCGTACTAGAGGGGCGTCGGGTGAAAACAGGGATTATTTTGACGGGCGCATTGGTCACCTTTGTACTCGTATCTTTTTGTTGTTTTAAAAAAATCGAATGCAAGTCAGCTGGGCTAAGTTTTGAAATTCGAAGTAAGGAATCCTGCAAGTTGATTTGATTAGATAGTGTGGAAAAAGTACCCCAGGATTTTTTTAATTTTTGCGCTTTTGCATAATCGGGATGGTTGCTAGAAAGGTAGGTAGCAGCACTATCATAGTAATGCGCAGCCAAATCGTAGTCTTTCATTTGCTTTGCAAAGAGACCCCCTAATTGAAAATAGAGCTCTCCTTTATTTGGATTGTTTTCTCCCCCTTTTTCCCAGTTCTCTTTTGCCTTTTTATAGTCTTTTTTAGCGTAATAATATTGCCCAATTTTCACATAGATAAAGGATAGATTATCCTCATGCTTGGGATCTTTTATCATGTCTTGTAAGGCCGTTATATTGCCCTCTAGTTGATGAATAGCTAAACTGGCCTGCAGTTGTAAATCGTAGCTTGGTTTGTTAATTAGGGTAGTTTTATAGCTTTCCAAAGCTAAACTGGGTTGATTATTGTCTGAAAATAATTGACCCATAATAAACGAAATGCGCGCTTTTTCATCTCCCTTCTTCAGGTATTTTGATGCTTCTTGAAGAAGGGCTACGGCTTTTATGGGCTCATTTAAGAGTTGAAAAGAATAAGCCTTCAAGAGTAAGAATTGCTTTCTTTCATTTGAATTCAGAGGGTTCTCACTGATAAATTCTTCTATTTTTTCTGCGGCACTAAATTCGCGTTGCTGCAAATAGATTTCATATAAGGCGAGTAAAGCCTCGGGTCTAATTTCAAGCGAATTAACATATTTATAGGTTTCAATCGCATTTTTTAGGTCGTATTGGTACAAACGACCTTTCCCAATTAACAGGTAGGCATCTACAATAAAATGGGAATTCTGATGGCGATCGATGACGAGAGACGCTTTGCGAATTAATTCTTTACTATCTTTCTCGTTGCGTTGTTTAAAGCTTGAATCCAGAGGAATAATAATGGGTAACGTCGAGTTATAACTCTCTTTTCGTTCAGAGAATTGTTTTTTTTGCAATTCCTTGTCTAATCTAGAGGCTTGCCAAATAGCATTGTACTTTGCATTCACATTGTGAAAGGTAACAGCCATAGGCTTGTTGCTATATTGAGAACAAGACCAGGTGCTTAGGACTAGAAATAATAAGACGAGAAGCCTTTGCATACGATTCAAAGAAACAATTTTCAAATTTACGATTTATCTTCCCGAAAATTGGATAATTTTAGTTGAATATGAATTCTTATCAAAAATTCTTGGGTGCCGCTTTTCAGATGCTTGTCACCATTTTACTTGGGGTGTTTTTGGGACGGTTTTTAGACGGCTACTTTTTTACAGATAAACCGTGGTTTACGATTATATTCTCGTTAGGATCGATTGCTTTCGCCCTTTTAGCGCTCATTAAAAGTCTTCCCAAATAGGACTCGCAGAAGCCCAGATTATTCTGTATTTTTGTCATTAAAATCTAATTCAATTGTTTACTCAGCGGCGAAATCTCATCTTCTTGTTCTTCGGTATCGTGGGGGCCATATTCATTGGGAAACTATTTTTCCTTCAGGTGATCGATGACACCTATGAAAAGGCGGCCGACAATAACGCGATTCGCAAGATTATTCAGATTCCTTTCCGGGGTGAAGTCTATGACCGTTTTGGGAAATTAATTGTCTATAATACACCGGTATACGATTTGTATATGATTCCGCGCAAAGCCGTGGTGAAGGATACGAATCATTTTTGCCGCGTTTTTCGGGTTACGAAAGAATATTTCATTAAAACAACCCAGCGTGCTCGCGCCTATTCGCGGGTGAAACCAAGTCTGTTTTTGAAACATTTATCCAAAGAAGACTTTGCCAGTGTACAAGATGCGATGGTCGATTTCCCGGGTTTCTTTTTTGAAACAAATGCCTTCCGCACTTACCAATCTCATTCATTTTCAAATGCCTTGGGCTATGTAGCAGAAATTAGTCCTACGGCTCTTTTAGATCAAAAGGACGATTATTACCGCCAAGGTGACTATGTCGGAATCTCCGGAATTGAATCCTTTTATGAAGAAACACTGCGAGGTCAACGCGGGGTGAAATACCGGATGGTGAACAGCAATGGGGTGGAAAAAGGGGATTATAAAAATGGTTCATTAAATATCAATCCGGTCTCAGGGAATAACTTATACACTTCCATTGATCTCGCGATTCAAGAATATGCAGATAGTTTGATGCAGCATAAGGTGGGAAGTTTAGTGGCGATTGAACCTTCGACAGGGGAAATTTTGGCGATGGTTTCCGCGCCGTCTTACGATGCGAGTCAATTAACGGGAAATAATTTCTCCAAATATTACCAGCAGCTTGCTTTGGATCCAATGAAGCCTTTGCTGAACCGTCCTCCTTCTGCCTATTACCGCCCGGGTTCCACTTTTAAATTAGTGCAAGCACTCGTGGGCCAACAATTAGGATTTATTGGGCCCGGTACGGTGTTTTCTCACGCAGGTGCCCCAGTGAAGTGCCATGGCCACGGACCAGTGGATTTGCGCGGTGCGATTCGGGTTTCGTGTAACCCGTATTTCTACCACGCGTTCCGTAAGATGATTTACGATAATACGACAGGTGATACCTATGAACGATCCGCTAAAGGCTTGCAACGCTGGGCTGATTTAGTAGCTAACTTTGGTTTTGGCCGTAAACTAGGAGTGGATTTAGGAAATGAGAAGAAGGGTATATTACCGAATGTGGAATACTATAATTCCGTTTACAAAGGAGAAAAAATGTGGAAGTTCTCGAATATTTATTCGATTAGTATTGGGGAAGGGGAGATAGTCGTAAGCCCACTAAAAATGGCGAATCTCGCAGCAATCATCGCTAACAGAGGTTGGTATATTCCGCCGCATGTTGTAAAAGGAATTGGACTTCAGAAATCGATTGATCCCTTCTATAAGACGCCTGTAAAAGTAGGGGTGGACGCTAAATATTTCAATGTGGTCATCGACGGAATGGAAGATGCCGTGACGCATGGAACGGTTGAGGCGGATGGTCGAATTCCGGATATTAAGATGGTGGGGAAAACGGGTACTTCTCAAAATCAAAAAGGCAAAGATCATTCAATCTTCATCGCGTTTGCTCCACGCGATAATCCGAAAATTGCGATTGCGGTCTTTGTGGAGAATGCGGGTTTTGGGGGATCAGCCGCGGCACCGATAGCCTCGCTTGTGGTAGAAAAATACTTGAAGCGCAAGGTGGATCGCAAAGCTGTCGAGACTAAGTTTATGAATATGAATTACCTGCCTAATGTGTATAGCGTAACGCGCAAAAAGGCAGTCCCAGATTCTACCAAAAAATGACAGATTCAAATCACATACAAGGCCGTATTGACTGGATCACCGTGGGATTCTATGTCTTATTTGTGGGTATGGGCTGGTTGAATATCTATTCGGCAGTCTATAGTCCAGATGCACCATTAGCCTTTTCTGATTCTGCTTTTTATGATTCTAATGCGGGGAAACAGTTGGTTTGGATAGGGACGAGTTTTGTGTTGATCATCTGCATTTTAGTGATTGATTTTCGTTTTTTCGAATCATTCGCGCTGTTTATTTACCTTGGCTTATTGCTTTTGCTAATTACGGTGCCTTTTTTAGGAGTCACCATCAATGGCTCTCACTCCTGGTTCAAATTTGGGTCTGTGACGATTCAGCCAGCGGAGTTTGCGAAAACGGCCACGGCTCTTTTGCTCGCTAAATACCTGAATGATCCGCTCGTTAATTTGAGTAAATTCCCCTTTCAGTGGAAAGCGGCACTTATCATTGGCATTCCGATGCTATTAATCATAGGCTCGAATGAAACGGGTTCCGCCTTGGTGTTCGCCTCCTTTTTGATTCTATTATACCGGGAAGGATTGCCAGGTGTATATCCAGCCCTGTTTATTGGCGGGATCGTCTTATTCGTCTCTGCTTTACTGGTGCCAGCGTGGATAATTTTACTCGCATTGGTGATTTTAGCGGGGCTTCTAGTCTTATTTATGCCTATTTACATGCAACGGGATCCGAAGACCTATTTGCGACTATCGGGTGCGATTGCCGTAATTATGACACTGGCTTTGCTAGTGGATTGGGTAGTGAATAATGTCTTAAAAGAGCACCAAAGAAATAGAATTCGTGTCTTAATAGACCCCGGTTTTGATCCCCGTGGATTAGGTTATCAAGTGACACAATCGAAGATTGCGATTGGATCTGGAGGCTTTTGGGGAAAAGGTTTTCTGGGCGGAACGCAGACCAAGTTTGATTTTGTACCGGAACAAAGTACCGATATGGTTTTCTGCACGATTGGAGAGGAGCATGGTTTTGTGGGAGTGATGTTGATGATTATTTGTTTCTTGGGATTTCTTTGGCGATTGATGTATTTAGCGGACTTACAGCGCTCACGGTTTGCCCGGGCTTATGGTTTTGGATTAGTAGGAATTCTGTTTTTTCACTTTTTAGTTAATATAGGGATGACTATCGGCTTGATGCCCATTATGGGGATTCCTTTACCCTTCTTTTCGTATGGTGGATCGTCTCTTTGGTCATTCACTATTTTGTTATTTATTTTTTTAAAATTAGACTCTCACCGGTCAGATATGCTTTCTCGCTAATATGGAAAATGATAAAATTTCTGGCAAAGCCAAAATGCTCATCGCCGTCGCCGCTCTTGGCTATTTTGTAGATGTGTATGACCTGATCTTATTTTCTGTGGTCAGAAATCCCAGTTTAATGAGTCTAGGTTTGAAAGGGGATGAACTATTGAATCAAGGCTTGAGCTTGATGAACATCCAAATGGGTGGAATGCTTCTGGGCGGAATCTTGTGGGGAGTCTATGGGGATAAGAAAGGACGTAAATCCGTTTTGTTTGGCTCTATTCTTCTCTATTCAGCGGCTAATGCCTTGAATGGTTTAGTGACAGATATGGACACTTATGCCATCTTACGCTTTATCGCTGGTATAGGCCTGGCGGGTGAACTGGGTGCAGGGATTACCCTGGTAAACGAAACTTTGCCTCCATCCAAACGTGGAATTGGAACGCTAATTATTGCAGGAGTAGGTGCGGCGGGAGCTGTTTTTGCCCCGATCATAGCAGGTTTAAGTTCAGATCCCGAATGGTGGAGATCCTGCTATTTTATTGGCGGAGGAATGGGTTTAGCGCTTCTGTTATTGCGCTTAGGCACCTTTGAATCTTCGATGTATACCGAGATGGATGATAAAGTAGAACGAGGTAATTTCTTTCAGCTTTTTTCAAATGGGGCCACTTTTAAGAAATACCTCTATTGTATTTTGATGGGGTTGCCTATCTGGTATATCATCGGAATTCTCGTATTCTCGGCACCTGAAATAGCTAAAATCATCGGCATCGATGGCAAAATAAGTGGAGGCGATGCGATTATGTTCTGCTATATAGGTCTGGCTACAGGGGACTTTGCTGCAGGGGCTTTAAGTCAATGGTTTAAAAGTAGGAGAAATGCCGTGTTAACCTATCTTTTCATCGCGATGGGTATTTGTATCTATTATTTATTTGGGATGTCGAACATTACAACGACCCATGCCTACGTGATGATTACGCTTTTGGGTTTCTTCGGAGGTTATTGGGCTGTGTTCTTGACTTTCTCCTCCGAGCAGTTTGGTACGAACGTGCGGATGACGGTGACAACGACGGTGCCCAATTTTGTGCGGGGTGCCTTGATTCCTATTTCTCTATTATTTAAGTTTTTAATTCCATCGGTGGGTCTGATTCATTCCGCGGCCTATGTAGGAGTATTGTGCTTTGCTTTGGCCATCTACTCGGTCCTTCAGTTGAAAGAAACGTTTGGTAAATCACTAGACTACACCGAATAATGGCGCTCATCTCGAAGAAGAAAAATCTCTATCGAATTAATCAGCAGCTTCGGCGGTATTTGCATAAATACAACCGGGAGCACGCGATGAATATCAGCTATACAGACTTGCTGCGCTATGATAACTCCATTGTGTTGTATGATAAGAATGAGGTAGACACGCTTTGGGAAACGGTTTTTTATTCTCCTGGCGATCAGGAAGAAGTGTATGAATCGCTGAAACAGATCTATGCCGATTTAAAGACAGATGGGAATGAGGAGGTGATTAAGCACTTAGTCATTGATCGGGTCGATTATTGCACCTATGGGAATACGCATCCCTTTCGGATTCGGATTGTGAATCGGGTGAATGATAACTTTGATTATTTCTACATTAAAATTGCGGATGCTTCACGTGTATATGGACTAGAATTAGAACATATTTTATCGCCAAATCGCATCAATTACGTCACTCACGATAATACACTCGTCGAGGAACATATTGCCGGAGTTCCTGGAGATGCTTTTTTGAAGCAGGATTTAGAACTCAATTTAGAGTCGCCTATCCGTTTAGCGAAAGAGTTTGTAAAGTTCAATGAGCGTTGCCTCGTTCAATTATTAGGGGATATGCACAGTGCGAACTTTGTCATCATTACCACGCCGGATTTTGAGGAGATTTATTATCGGATTCGTCCCATTGACTTTGATCAGCAATGTTATGAGGGAAAGAAGACCGTCTACCTGCCACAGTATTTCAAACAAAATAATGCCCTAATTGAGCTGGGAATGAAGTATATGACACCGGAATCGGTTTGGCAATACCAAATCGAAGAACGCTCGATGATTTCCTCTCGTCTAAAGTCAGAGAGTCAACGGGTGTATGATTTGATGAATGTGATGGCAAAGGATGAGATTGCACCACCAGAAAATGTGGTGCAATTGAAAACAGAATTAGCGAAGCATTACGAGGATGACCGCTTTTTAAAGTGTCAAACGATGGGTGAAATTGTTTGGTTGAGTCTTGAATTAGTGATGCGTCACTAATTACTTCTTAAAGATGGACCACATCATCAGTCCATAACCTATCATATAGCAAACCCCACCGATGGGAGCAATCGCTCCGAATACGGACATATTCGTTAGGCAGATCAGATAAAGAGATCCAGGAAAGATAATGCTTCCGGCGAACTGAAAATAGGCTGCAGACTTCAAGTGCTTATTGCTGAAATTCATTTGCCAAACGCCTAAGATCAAAAGGGCTAGCCCTCCATACATTTGGTAGCGAGCAGCCGTCTCAAAGGTCTCCAGGCGATTAATATTGCGTAAATAGTCTTTCCATGCGTGTGCGCCAAAGGCTCCTAGAGCAACAGATATTCCCGCCATAAGCGAACCAGTAAATAGGGCAAATTTTTTCATGCTAAGGCTATAAAAAAAGGCCTTGATCCCAAGGCCTTTTGATTAAGATGCTAAAGAAACTTTTAAGTCGTTCAGCTTCCGCTTGATCGAATCATCGATCTGCTGGTCGCCTACTTTTAAAATGAATCCACCGATGAGGCTTTCATCAATTTGTTCGATTAATTCTACTTCTTTACCGGTGTAATCTTTTACGATTTTCGCTACCGTTGCTTTTTGATCAGCTGTTAAGCTAGAAGCAGTCGTAACGGTCGCTTTTTGTATTCCTTTATAGTCCGTGTACATCGAAATAAACTCTTTTGCGACAGCAGGAAGAATTTTTTCACGGTTCTTGTTCGTGATAATCACGAAGATACCGTAGGTAACGGGATTGAATTTATCCTTGAATAACTTCGCAAGGATAGCTAATTTGGTGTAATGCTTAATGATTGGGCTCTTTAGTGCTAGCACTAATTCATAACTTCCATCGCAAGTATCTGCGAAGTCAATCATATCCTTAGCCACAGCCTCTACCGCGTTCTTCTCGATCGCGAAGTCTAGCAGTGATTTAGCGTAACGGTGAGCTACAATTAATTCTGACATGGTCTATTCGATTAAGATAATTTAACGTCAGCC